>CAZJAW010000216.1:0-4931 GCA_964544035.1 uncultured Rhodobacterales bacterium | reverse complement strand
GTTCTGCTTGGTCCAGGGTAGGGTCATCACCAAAGCGGCGCGGCGAGTCCAAAGGTGGTCCGAGGTGGTCCACGCCTCAACCTGATCCAACCGCGCAGGATCTGCCAACAGCCGACGTTGTCCCGCCATGCAGGCATGATCCGCAATCGCCCATCCATCAAATTGCGGGACCCAAGACACAATCAAGTCCCACGCGGCATCATCAGGACGAATGCGTGCCTGTGTCAGCAGTTTGGCCGCCGCCAATCGCGCCTCAAAGATGTCAGTGACCCAAAGCGCGTCTGCCAATGCAACGCGCGCCTCGACATCCAAGTCCCGCCGCCATGTTTGCGTCAGATCATTCAGAATCGGATTGGGCACGCCCAAATGCACACGTTTGGATTTGTGATAGGCCTTTGCGCCCGCCGCGCGGGTGTCATCGCTGTGTGCCGCAATCTGTGCTAGGGCGTCTTCCGGGCTCACTCTACCGTCACCGATTTCGCAAGGTTGCGAGGTTGGTCCACATCCGTGCCTTTGGCAACAGCAGTGTGATAGGCCAGCAATTGTGCAGGTACGGCATATAGGATCGGGGCCAGCAAATCCGGGCAATCGGGCATCGCGATTTCTGCCCAGACGTCGTCACCGGCCTCTGCCAGCCCTGCTTGATTGGAGATGAGAACCACCTTGCCCTTGCGCGCCATGACTTCTTGCATGTTGGAAACCGTCTTGTCGAAAAGAGCATCCTTATGGGCCATCACAACGACTGGCACGTGTTTGTCGATCAAAGCGATGGGGCCGTGCTTGAGTTCACCTGCTGCATAAGCTTCGGCGTGTATGTAGCTGATTTCTTTTAATTTCAATGCCCCTTCAAGGGCGAGTGGGTACATCGATCCACGCCCTAGGAACAGAATGTCGCGTGCTTCAGAGAGCTTGCGGGCGGTCGACTTCATCGTGCTGCTTTGCTGGATTGCCATGTTAATCAAGCCCGGCAAAGTCTGCAAAGCGGCGATGTGTTCAGCCAACTCTGTGTCGGTGATCACACCGCGATCCTGCGCCGCCTTCAAAGCCAACATGACCAGCACCGTCTGCTGGCAAGTGAACGCCTTTGTTGAGGCCACACCGACTTCGACACCTGCAAAAATGGGCAGTGCCAAATCGCTTTCGCGCGCGATCGAACTTTCGGGGACATTGATCACCGATACGATCTTTTCCGCCTTTTCATGGCAATAGCGAAGTGCCGCCAGCGTGTCCGCAGTCTCGCCCGACTGACTGACGAACAGGGCCATTGTGCGTGCCGGAATTGGCGGTTCGCGGTAACGAAATTCTGAGGCCACATCGACATCCACAGGAATGCGCGCGATCTGTTCGAACCAATATTTTGCTGACAAGCAGGCATAATACGCCGTTCCGCAGGCAACCATGGTCAACCGGTCGACGGTCGAGAAATCAAGGCCTGCGTCGGGCAGGGTGATTTGCCCATCTGCGTCGATGTAATTGGACAGCGTGTTGGACAAAACCACCGGCTGCTCGGCGATTTCTTTGGCCATAAAGTGCTTGTGCCCGGCTTTGTCCACGCGCGTTGCATCTATTTGAATTTGGCGCATGGCCCGGTTCGCCAACACGCCATTGGCATCGCGAATTTCGACGCCGGCGCGGGTGACGATGGCGCGGTCGCCTTCCTCAAGATAGGTGATGCGGTCCGTCATCGGAGCAAGTGCGATAGCGTCTGAGCCGACAAACATTTCGCCGTCTCCATGCCCAATCGCCAAGGGCGAGCCTTTGCGCGCGGCGATGATCAGGTCTTCTTCCCCGTCAAACAGAAAGGCGAGGGCAAAGGCGCCTTCGAGCCGATCTAGTGTTGCAAATGCAGCCTCGGTCGGGCTCATGCCGCCCTTCATCAGGTGTTCTGTCAGCATGGCGACGGTTTCGGTGTCCGTCTCGGTCTGGAAATGCAATCCGGCCGCGGTCAATTCGGCGCGCAATTCGCGGTAGTTTTCGATGATGCCGTTGTGCACGACAGCCACCGGACCGGAACGATGCGGGTGGGCGTTAAGCTCAGAGGGTGCCCCATGTGTGGCCCAGCGGGTGTGGCCGATTCCAGCCTTACCGGCAAGCGGTTCGTGGACCAATCTATCAGATAGATTGACCAGTTTGCCAACTGCGCGTCGCCGCCCCAAGGCACCATCATTCACAGTTGCAATACCCGCGCTGTCATAGCCGCGATATTCAAGACGTTTGAGCGCCTCAACCAGAATGGGCGCGGCTTCGTGACTGCCTAAGACCCCAACAATTCCACACATTTTAGCTGCCTCTGCTCTGTCTGGCCTTTTTGGCCTTTAACATATCGAACAATTTGCGGGCCATGCCCGGTTTTTCCACCTGTGGCGCACGTGCAATGGCCAATGCGCCATCCTCAACGTCCGAATTGATCACTGATCCCGATCCGGTCATTGCCTCATCGCCCACAGTGACTGGCGCGATCAGCATCGTGTTCGACCCGATGAAGGCACGCGCGCCGATCTCGGTGTGATGCTTCATGACGCCATCGTAGTTGCAGGTGATCGTGCCTGCACCGATGTTGCTGGCTTCGCCAATCGAGGCGTCACCGATGTAACTCAGATGGTTTACTTTGGCACCTGCCGCGAGCGAGGCGTTTTTGATTTCGACAAAGTTGCCCACGCGTACGTTTTCGGCCAGTTCAGCGCCGGGGCGTAGGCGCGCATAGGGCCCAACAGTTGCGCCGCGCGACACGTGACACCCTTCCAGATGCGAAAATGCGCGGACGGTCGCGCCAGATTCAACTGTCACACCGGGGCCGAACACCACATTGGGTTCAATCAATGTGTCGCGCCCCACAATGGTATCAAGCGACAGAAAGACTGTATCGGGTGCAGATAGAGTTACGCCATCCTCAAGCAATTCGGCACGGGCAAAGGCCTGAAACTGTGCCTCAGCGTGCGCCAGTTCTGCGCGACTGTTGATACCGAGAGTTTCGCTCTCATCACACCGTACAACAGACACATCCAAACCGCGGGCCCGTGCCAGCGCTGGCAGGTCCGTCAGATAGTATTCGCCCTGTGCATTGTCTTTGCCCACTTCTGCGATCAATTCAAACAGCAAAGGGGCAGGAGCCGCGAGCACACCGGAGTTGCACAACGTGATTGCGCGTTCCGCGTCGGTTGCGTCTTTGAATTCGACGATGCGTTGCAACTGATCGCCGTCCATCACCAAGCGGCCATAGCGGGCAGGGTCTGCGGCCTCGAACCCCAGCACGGTGATGTCTGCTGAGGCATTCATCAAAGCCTCAAGCGTTTCGCGGCGTACAAATGGCGTGTCACCAAACAACACAATGGCGCGCCCTTCAAAACCCGCCAAAGCGTCGCGCGCCTGAGCGGCAGCGTGCGCGGTGCCAAGTTGTTCGTCCTGCACAACCACTTTGGCTTCATCATCATAAGCCAATGCGGCGCGCGTGACCTGATCGGCTTCGAACCCGGCCACGACAACAGTATGCGCAGGCTCCAGTGCGGCGCCCGCCTGCATCGCGTGATGCAACATTGGCGCGCCGCCAATGGGGTGAAGGACCTTGGGCAGGTCCGAATTCATCCGTGTGCCTTTGCCTGCGGCCAGGATGATCAATGCAACGCTCATAACCAAATCTCTTTGTATTCTTGTTGCGCCCTGTTTATCGATCCAAGCCAAGGGCGCAAGCGTGTGCCGCATCAAACTAGATTGCGGCTTGCAACAAGAACGGGCGGGTATCCGCCAAAGAGGCAGATATGACAGCAGTGATTTTTGACTTGGATGGCACGTTGGCGGACACAAGCGGCGACTTGTTGGCCGCGGCCAATGTGTGTTTTCGCGATATGGGGCTGGGGGATGTTTTGCGGCCAGCTGATGCTGGGGTGGCCCTGCGCGGCGGGCGGGCGATGTTGCGCACTGGGCTTGAGCGTGTTGGGCGGCTCGATGATGCGGTGATTGATCGATACTATCCAGTGTTGCTTGAGGCGTATGGCGCTGCGATCTCGGTGCATACGACGCTGTACCCCGGCGCAATGGAGGCAATCTCCGTCCTTAAATCGCAAGGTCATGCGATAGGACTTTGTACCAATAAGCCCGAAGGTTTGGCCGAACAGCTGATGACTGATTTGGGGGTGCGCGACGAATTTGGCAGCCTTGTTGGGGCTGACACCTTGCCTGTGCGCAAGCCGAATCCCGAACCTTTGTTTGAGGCGACGCGCCGTTTAGGGGTCGACCCAAAAGCGTGCTTGTTGGTGGGCGACAGTGACACGGACCGCAATACAGCACGCGCGGCAGGCGTGCCTTCGGTGCTGGTTACTTTTGGTCCCTCAGGCGAGGATATGGCGGCTTTGGAGCCCGAAGCATTGCTGGATGATTACGCCGCATTGCCGTCAGTCGTCGCAGCCCTTTTGCGTTGAACCACTCGCATCCGCAGTTTCAAAAAGTGAAAACCGTGAACGCTGCATTGACCATCCGTGCATCACATCCCAAAACTGCGCTATGACAGAGAAATTCACCGGCAGTTTCACACAACAAGATCCCATTCCCGAAGCGGGGATCGAAGCCGCACTCGCTGTGATGCGCCATGGGCGTCTGCACCGCTACAACACCGCACCGGATGAATTGTCCGAAACTGCTTTGCTGGAACAGGAATTTGCCGCCCTTGTTGGGGCGCCATATTGTTTGGCCGTCGCCTCGGGCGGGTACGCGATGTCGACGGCTTTGCGCGCGGTCGGGGTCAAGCCGGGCGACAAGGTGCTGTCCAACGCCTTTACGCTTGCTCCGGTGCCGGGGTCCATCGCGTCTGTGGGGGCGGAGCCGGTGTTTGTTGGCGTGACCGAAGGGCTGACCATTGATCTGGATGATCTGGAAAGCAAATTGGATCAGGCCCGTTTTCTGATGTTAAGCCATATGCGCGGGCATATCTGTGACAT
>CAZJAW010000215.1:0-4951 GCA_964544035.1 uncultured Rhodobacterales bacterium | reverse complement strand
ATCGGCACGTGACGGCGCTCGATGGCGTGGCAAACGTTCCAACTCGGCCTTGATCTGCGGCAACGTAAAGCCAAATTGCTGCGCCGCCATCACAAAGCTTAGGCGCCGAATATCACTGCGTTGGAACCGCCTTTGCCCACCCGAATTGCGCCAGGGCGCGATCAATCCCTCAGCCTCATAATACCGGATCGCAGACACCGCCAAACCCGTGCGCGCCGCGATCTCACCAATACTCAACCCCTCAGCCGCTGCCATAAAAAAACTCCTTGACCTCAAGTTAACTTGAGGTCGGACACTGCCAGTATCAGCAATAAAAGGAAACACAAAATGACTGCAGCTCAGCTTGAACACACGAACTTCACCGTGTCCGACCCCGACGCAACTGCAAAGTGGATGTGCGACCTGTTCGGTTGGCATGTGCGTTGGACCGGTGGATCGCGCGACGTCGGATATTCAGTTCACGTCGGCACCGACAGCCGCTACCTCGCTCTTTATGTTCCCAAAGACGGTGGGCTAAAACCACCCGAAGACAGCTACACCACGCGCGGCGGCCTCAACCACATCGCCGTGGTTGTCGACGACATCAATGACATGCGCGCCCGTGTCCAAGCCTCAGGCTTTACCCCCGGCGAACACTACGACTACGAACCCGGCCAACGTTTCTATTTCTACGACCATGACGGGATCGAATACGAAGTGGTGCAATACGACTAAGCCCCGTCATTGTTCTAAAAAAGCGCAAGCCACCGCCAACCCTACTCAAATCCGCTTGCATTCCACCCCCCCATTGGGTCAGGTATCGACGACTAATATGTATCGGCGGCACTGTAACGGTGCCGCCGCACCTTATCTGGACACGTGCCATGGAAAAGATTCCGATGACCCGCGCGGGGGCTCAAGCGCTCGAAACCGAGCTGAAGCACCTGAAAACTGTTGAACGCCCCGCCATTATCAAGGCGATTGCAGAGGCGCGCGAACACGGCGACCTAAGCGAGAACGCGGAGTACCATTCCGCTAAGGAAAAGCAGTCCTTTATCGAGGGTCGCGTTAAGGAACTCGAAGGTGTGATTTCGCTGGCCGAAGTTATCGATCCAGCCAAGCTGTCGGGGGCCATCAAGTTCGGCGCGCGTGTCACTTTGGTCGACGAAGACACCGACGAAGAAAAGACCTATCAGATCGTTGGCGAATACGAAGCGAACATCGAAAATGGGCTTTTGAACATAAAATCGCCCATCGCGCGTGCACTGATCGGCAAAGAAGAGGGCGACAGCGTCGAAGTGCGCACACCGGGCGGTGAAAAGTCCTATGAAGTTCTGAAAATCAGCTATAGCTGAGGCCATGGCCGACAAACCAAACACACAGTCACGCCCGACACCCCTCGGGATATACGACAAGCCCCGCGACGGGGGTGTCACGACCATTGAAGTGGTCGCGCTGATCCTGTCTGCGCTTTGGCTTTTGGGGGCCGCCGCATTCTTTTTGCTGACGGACACCGGGTCAAACACCACCGGGGCAGAAGGCTTGCGCTTTCTCATCACGATGCTCTCGGTCTTTATGCCTATTGCGATGATTTGGGTTGCTGCGACCGCTGCGCGTTCAAGCCGCGTGATGCGCGAGGAAAGCCAACGGCTTCAGGCGGCAATTGATGCCATACGACAAGCATACCTGACCCAACAGCAAGGGCGCGACATCAACAAAGAACCGTCCGTTGCACGCAAGCTGGATGAAATTGCTGCCGCCACACGCAATACCGAAACTGCATTGGCAACGTTCCAGACCCGGCGCGACAGCGACGGGACAAAGCGCGCAGCCGTTGCCGCTGCGGAAAAAACAGATCAGGGCGACCAGCCTGCGCTCGCCCTTGGCACCAGCTCCGAAGATCTGGCCCCCCCACTGGCAGTTCAGGATTTCATACGCGCGCTCAACTTCCCTGAAACCGCCGAAGACGAGGAAGGCTTTGCCGCGCTACGCAAAGCCATGCGGGACCGTAACGCGGCCCAATTGATACAGGCCGCGCAGGACATTCTGACACTGCTCAGCCAAGACGGCATCTATATGGACGACCTGCGTCCTGACCGCGCGCGACCCGAAATCTGGCGACAATTTGCAAACGGTGCGCGTGGGCGCACTGTGGCCGCACTTGGTGGGGTGCGGGATCGTTCGTCACTGGCGTTAAGCGCGGGCCGCATGAAGCAAGACCCGATCTTTCGCGATGCTGCGCACCACTTTCTGCGCCGTTTCGACACCGCAGTCTCGACCTTTGCCGAAACTGCTTCTGATGCGGAATTGTCAGCGCTAAGCGATACGCGCACAGCACGCGCCTTTATGCTGCTTGGGCGTGTGGCGGGAACGTTCGACTAACGCGGCTCAACCCGATTGGGTATGGTTTTGGCGGCGTGCCATCCCGTCGCGTATCAAACTCCAAAACCGCTCCATGGAATATAACGCACGGGATCACCGGGTTGCACATGCAGCGCGCCATCTGGCAATTCAACCAACCCTTCAGCCCAAGACAGCCCACTGATCCGCCCTGACCCTTCCGAAGCAAAGACCTCAACCCGCCCATCCCGCATTCGCGCACGCAGATATTCGCGCCGCCCCGGTTTTTTGCGCTTTTCAAAGGCGGCTGGCACGTCAAACCCCTGTGGATCGCGCCAATCGCTTCCAGCCATCTGCGCCAAGGCAGGAGCTGCAAACACAAGTGTGCACACCATCGCCGCCACCGGATTGCCCGGCAACCCAAACACAGGACGCCCTTGCCACATGCCCAACGCCAACGGACGGCCCGGTTTGATTGCAATGCGCCACAACGCCATCGAGCCTGCTTCGTTCAACAAGGCAGATACGTGATCTTCATCCCCTGCTGACGCGCCGCCACTTGTCAGAATGACATCCACATGTGCGGCATCATCAAGCCGAGCGGCCAAAGCCACGCGATCATCGCGGACTTGCCCAAGATCAACCGGCACATGGCCTAAACGCGCAATCAAACCCAATAGCATAGGCCGGTTCGCATCATAAATCTGCCCCAGCCCGGCGGTTTCACCAAGCCCAACCAATTCGTCCCCAGTGGAAAGCACACCCACGCGCAACTGCGCGCGCACTTGCAAATTACTGACACCAACAGCGCTTAGCAGTGCCAAATCTGCCGGGGTCAAACGACGGCCTGCGTTTGCGACCACAGCCCCCATGGTCACGTCCTCGCCCGCCTTGCGCGTATTTGCACCGTCCTTGAGTGGCCCCTGAAACGCGATGTTCTCGCCATCTCGTGTGACGTCCTCTTGCAGCACGACTGTGTCCACACCATCAGGCAATGCGGCCCCCGTTAATATGCGGATGGCATGCCCTGACGGCACAATCATGTCAGGTCGCGCGCCTGCCGTCATTTGATCCGGCACGAGGGGCAAACGATGCAGCCCCTCGCTGCGACCGCCTGCAAATCCATAGCCATCCACCGCCGTATTTGGCAGCGGCGGATGCGCGCGAAGGGCTGTGACATCTTGCGTCAGAACGCGGTCCAAAGCGTCCGGAACCGCGATGTTCTGCGTTCCGACCACAGGCCCAAGACGCGCTTTCAAATCCTTCAGCGCCGCATCTACAGGTGTCCAGTCGATACCGGGCGGCAAGGCAAAACAGTCGTTTCTAAGGGGCGGTGGTTGCCCAGTCAGCGCGGCATGCAATGTCGCCTCATGGCCAAGACCCAGTATCCAACCTTCCTCTGCATCGCCTTCACGCAGCATCCCATCCAACACGACGCCAGGCAGGCCCGCAAAGGCGTCAGCCAGAACACGCACCTGCGCGCGGTCTTTTATTTCGTCCTCACCCTGCAACGCGGTTACATCTTTGGCCAACAGCGACGGATAGACTTCGGCCAAAACAATCTTTGTATCAGAGGCCTCAAATGGGCTGACGGACAGGGCCGCACCATACCGCGCCCTCAGACCTTGCAAGCGCGCGATACCCAGCAACGCCTGCGACCCAACCGAGCCTGTGGTGTAGAGCTTCCAACATGATTGCGCCGAAGGGATCAGTACTTCAACTCGGCGACGGTCGGCCATACCGTGCCCATGTCGCGCAGTGCCTTTGGCGGGCAAATCCGTATCTTCAAGCGCAGCTGGGCAGCCCCAAAACGGCCCAACGCCGGGAAACAAACGGTTCAGGTCGCGCGCCACATCAAAGCGATTGTTGGCGTTATCCGCGCCGTCCTCGATCCGTTCAGCCAATTCTGCCCACAGCGCCAACGGGTCATCCGACCCACTCACCGCGCGTGCAAACCCCGCAGGATATCCAAAAGGAAAATCGAACCCGACCAAGACCCGCTGATCTTTGGCCACGGAATCATCCAACTGCGCGCAAAGGGCAGTCATCAGATCATCGCGTGTGCGATGATAGGTGCAGGTCGTTGTCCCCACGTGGTGCACTGCCATCCAAATCGCATCCGCAGAAGGTTTTTTGGGCGACGGCGTCTTTGACGCCGACCAATCGACGACAATGATGCGATCAAAACCGCTCACAGCCCGACCTCAGACAGTATGAAATCAGCGATGGCGCGTGTGTCATCAAGATCAAAAACCGGACGATCAAGGCTTAACGCAACATCACTTGCCACAGCCCGAATGGTTGGATCGTCGTGCGCAATCAACGGGTTGCCGGTGACCTCTCTGTGCGCTTCGACTTTAGAGTGGGCGTCTCGTTTATAACCCTCGACAAGCACCAAATCGACGGGTCCGAGTTTGTTCAGCAGCACATCCAACGACGGTTCTTCCTCGCCGCGCATTTCGTGCATCAACGCAAAACGATTGCGCGAGGCCAGCAGCACTTCGCGCGCGCCCGCCGCGCGGTGGCGATAGCTGTCTTTTCCGGGGTGATCGACGTCAAAACTGTGATGGGCGTGCTTGACGGTCGACACTGACACACCGCGCCCCGTGATCTCGGTGACAAGCCGTTCCAT
>CAZJAW010000214.1:0-4963 GCA_964544035.1 uncultured Rhodobacterales bacterium | reverse complement strand
CTGGGGTAAAGTTGGACGCAATGGGCTGGCTTTCGCCGCGTCCAAAGGTTTGCACACGATCGAACGGCACGCCTTGGTTCAACAACACATTTGACACCGCAGTCGCGCGTTCTTCGCTAAGGGTTTGGTTGAAACCGGCGTCGCCATCAGAATCCGTGTGCCCAACCACTTGGACAGTCGAGGTCGGATAACGCTGCAAGCTTTGCGCAAGAGCCGCCATATCATTGTTCAAACCGGGGCGAACAATAGAGCTGTTGGTGGCGAACAAGATCGCTTCGGGGAAGGACACAATCAAACGATCGCCTGTGTTCGTAATCGTCACGCCACTATCCAGATCGCGGCGTAGCTCTGCTTCTTGTTGGTCCAGACTGTAACCAATCCCAGCCCCAACACCTGCGCCCAAAACAGCGCCAGTGAGGATGCCTTCGCGGTCGTCTTTGATAATCGCACCTAACACCGCGCCAGACGCGGCACCGATCAAAGCGCCTTGATTGCGCTTTTCGTTGGGATTGTCGGGGTTTGCACCCGGTTGAGTTGGGTCCGTACACGCGCCCAGCACAACAACTGCGCCAAGGGCGATGGAAAGGGGTAACTTCATCATCTGTCTCGTTCCTACTGCCATCAAAAACGGCCCCGTTCGGGCAGGGCACTCATTAGATGCCTTAAGATAGGCATTGTCGGTGAATCTGGAATAGGGGGAATTTTATATAAGCGGCATCCCGCGCACACATTTTTGCGACAAACGCGTGTAATTATGGTGCCTTCACGCCTCTGCGCGGGCAGACTCATAAGCCAGCAAAGCTCGTTTAACAGGTAATCCCCAATGGTATCCGCCCAAAGCGCCCGACTTGCGCAAAGCGCGATGGCACGGGATCAACCAACTGACTGGATTGCGCCCTACAGCCGTGCCGACCGCCCGCACAGCACGTGGGTTTCCGATGCTCCCGGCAATCTCGGAATAGGTCGTGACGTGGCCGCTTGGCACCTGAAGAAGTGCTTCCCAGACTTTGATCTGAAAGGGCGCGCCGATCAGGTAAAGTGGCGCGGGGCCCTGTGCGGTCTTCTTGGCCCCGAACGCTGCCAGCACCCACGGGCGCAGCAGCGACGCATTTTCGATAAAAGTCGCCTGTGGCCAGCGGCGGACAAGGTCTTGCATCGCCCATTCTTCGCCCAGTTCGGCGGCAGATCCTAAACCACATATGCCCTTATCCGTGCCCATGACCAAAGCCTGACCAAAGGGGCTATCAAACCAACCCCAATAAATCTCCAGACCTGCGCCGCCCTTGGCATATTCACCGGGGCTCATCGCTTCCCAACGCAAAAACAAATCATGCAAGCGGCCCGACCCACTTAGGCCAGACGCATGCGCGGCTTCAAGCGTTGTAAAGCGGTCGGCCAGCAGCGACTTGGCATGGCCCAGCGTCAGGTATTGCTGAAACCGTTTCGGGGATACGCCGACCCAGCGCGAAAAAACACGTTGAAAATGCGCAGGGCTCATCCCCATTTCGCCCGCCAATGCGTCAAGGCTAAGCGTATCCTCAGCCTCGTCGATCAGGTCGATCGCGCGGCGCATGACGTTGTAGTGGTAACTGGTATCGGTGTCGTTGATTGGCGTGTGTTCCATAACAGCCAAACTACGCCTCAACTGTAATTGATGCGACCCGTTTCCTGCGCAGAATGCCTCTCAGTCGATCTTTAGACCCGTGGGCAGACCGTCCATACTTGTCTGGTTTTCTTCCTGCCAATAGGCGCGAATGCCCTCAGGCCCTTTGTTGTCGTGCCAATTTTCAATAGCTGCGCGTTCACCTTGATAGTCAAACAATGGCACACCGTAGCCGCATGATGTCTGCACCAGATCAATATTCAGCATCATGATTTGCCTTGTCCCCAAAGGTGCGTCGCCGTCGAAATGTTCGGACATCAGCTTTGAAAACGCCGGTGTGTCCCATCCCAAGGACGTCCCCTTACCATAGAGACGCATGATCAGCGGTGGCCCATCCACGGCGCAAAACATGATTGTCATCCGGCCATCAGCCAACATGTGGGCGGCTGTCTCGTTACCACTGCCCGTGCGGTCAAGGTAGACTACCGTGTTATCATCGATGATGCGCAGGGCGCCGATTTCGCGCGGTGAGATGTTGACGCGACTGTCTGATGTTGCTGAGGCCGTAAAGAAAATGTGCTGGCGCTGGATGAAGTCCTTGTGCTCCGCGCTCAATTTTTCAAATTGCTTTGCCATTGTGGTGCCTCGTGGTTACGTCTTTGCCTCTAACTTATCGACGGACACGCAAATCGACCACGTGTTTTGACTGTGAATCCGACACTATGCAAAATGACCCGTTTCTTTTTCTGACTGCGCTTGCCCGTCGCCCTAATTTTCCCCATACCGAGCCCCATGGCAAAACAGCTCGATTATCATACGATCCGCGCGATCTTTTCTCGGTTCCAAACGACCGGGCCCGAGCCCAAGGGCGAGCTTGAGCACGTCAACGTCTATACGTTGGTTGTGGCTGTTGCCCTGTCGGCGCAGGCCACAGATGCGGGCGTGAACAAAGCCACCCGTGCGCTGTTTGCCATCGCCGACACTCCACAAAAGATGCTGGACCTTGGCCTTGAGGGGGTGACCGATCACATCAAGACGATCGGCCTTTTCCGCCAGAAGGCCAAGAACGTGATCAAGCTGTCGCAAATTCTGGTCGACGATTATAACGGCGAAGTTCCCAATTCTCGCGCAGCCCTGCAATCGCTGCCCGGTGTGGGGCGCAAGACGGCCAATGTGGTGCTGAACATGTGGTGGGGTCAACCAGCACAGGCCGTGGATACCCATATCTTTCGCCTTGGGAATCGTACCGGCATCGCGCCGGGCAAAACTGTGGACGCGGTTGAACGCGCTATCGAAGACAACATCCCAGCGGATTTCCAACTACATGCACATCACTGGATGATCTTGCATGGCCGCTATACCTGTGTGGCACGCAAACCCAAATGCGGGGCGTGCCTGATCCGTGATCTCTGCCCGTTTGAGGACAAAACTGAATGACCAAATATAAACTCGCCGGTATCGGCAACGCTGTTGTCGATGTGATTTCCCATGCTGACGATTCCTTTTTGGACCTGATGGGTATCGAAAAAGGCATCATGCAGCTGATTGAACGTGACCGAGGCGAAGTGCTGTATGGCGCGATGAACGAACGTCTACAGACCCCCGGTGGTGCTGTGGCCAACACAGTTGCAGGTGTTGGTGCTTTGGGTTTGCCTACGGCCTTTATCGGACGTGTCCATGACGACAGCTTGGGTCAGTTTTATGCGCAATCCATGCAAGACAGCGGTACTGATTTTGTGAATGCCCCCATCGCGGGCGGCGATCTGCCGACGTCGCGGTCGATGATCTTTGTCTCGCCCGATGGGGAACGGTCAATGAACACATATCTTGGCATCTCGACTGAGCTTGGACCGGATGACGTGCCCAATGACGTGGCGGCAGGTGCCGAAATCATGTTTCTTGAAGGCTACTTGTTTGACAAAGACAAAGGCAAAGAGGCGTTTCGCCAAGCATCCCGTACGACGCGCGCTGCTGGGGGCATATCGGGCATCGCGATCTCTGACCCGTTCTGTGTTGATCGTCATCGCCCCGATTTTTTGGACATGATCGATAACGAGCTGGACTATGTGATCGGCAATGAGCACGAGATCAAATCCTTGTTCGAAACTGATGATCTAGAGGCGGCAATGGCCAAGACTGCAGCGATGATACCACTGATGGTTTGCACGCGATCAGGTGACGGCGTGACAATTATCGGGCGGGGCGAGCGTCATGACATCCCCGTCGATTTGGTAACACCTGTGGATGCCACCGGTGCCGGCGATCAGTTCGCGGCAGGCTTTATTTATGGCCTTGCCACGGGGCGCGATCTAGCCACGTGCGGACGCATGGGCAACTTGTGCGCGGCAGAGGTGATCAGCCATATCGGGCCACGCCCTCAGATCGACATGAAGCAGGAATTTGTGTCGGCTGGTTTGGAATAAAATCTGAGTCGTGTGACGGGTGAAGATAGTTTGAGTATTTCGGGAACAATGAAACGATGTTGAGCGATGGCATGCATGATGTGCCTGCGGGCAAGATCGCTATGGTTGTCACCGATCTTGAAATGAACGCGGCGCAATTGCGAAACGCGCCTTGTCCTGAGGGGGTGCGTTTTGAACAGATCAACCCGGATGTGGCCCAGTACCGCGATCTGTTCACACGTGTTGGACAAGATTGGTTGTGGTTTGGCCGCCGTGTGATCTCTGATACCGCTTTGGCCGAGATCATCACCGACCCATTGGTGCACATCTATACGCTGACCAAAGACGGCGTCGCCGAAGCGCTTTTGGAACTGGATTTTCGCAAGAACGGCGAATGCGAGTTAGCCTATTTTGGTCTTTCCGCCCCCCTGATCGGCACCGGGGCTGGGGCGTACCTGATGGACCGTGCGATTGAACTTGCCTTTCAGCGCGCTATTGATCGCTTTCACTTGCACACTTGTTCTATCGATAGCCCCGGTGCGCTTGGGTTCTATCTGCGCTCAGGCTTTCGGGCGGTGCGGCGCAGCGTCGAAATCGCGGACGACCCGCGCTTGAAACATGGTTACGACCGCGCATTGGCCCCGCACGTGCCGATCATCGAAGGTTAGAAATCAGCGTCGCACAATACCGTCACAATGTCGCCCAGCCAAGCAATCCTGCAACTCTTTGACTTGTCCTTTACTGGGTCGAGCAAACAAAAACCCGCCACACGCATCGGTGCTAAGAACGTAGCCCTCGGCCGTTTCGCGCAAGAAACCAAGGCTGTCGCCCGGTTGCGGTGTGGGGCACCACGGCCCGGCACAACGCACCTCCAGCGTTACTTCCGTTTCAAACGGCACTGGTTTGCCGCGTGCGCGCAATGCAGTGCCTTTAAACGTCGCAGGGATCAATGTTCTGT
>CAZJAW010000213.1:0-4963 GCA_964544035.1 uncultured Rhodobacterales bacterium | reverse complement strand
GCTCCAAGGATCAGATCGTCCTGAATCCCCTTGGACTTGAGAACATCCCACAGCCCCTGCCACGCGTCAGGGGCAAACCCGATTTCCCAACGGTCTTGCGCCGCGGCGTTCAGCCCGCGCTGTTCTAAGTAATCGCGCGCACCTGACGCGGTACCCGTCTTGAGCTGTAGGCGGAAATGCTGAACTGCCTGCTCCATCACCTCGGCCAAGAGTGTGCGACGGTCGGATTTTTCCTGCGCGCGGGGGTCTCGCTCGGGCATCGGCATACCCGCTTCGCCCGCCAGAATCTCAACCGCTTCCATGAAGCTTACGTTTTCAGTTTCGCGTACAAAATTAATGGCGTCGCCCTTGGCGTGACAGCCAAAGCAATAATAATAGCCTTTGCGGTCATCTACGTGAAAGCTGGCCGTCTTTTCATGATGAAACGGACATGGAGCCCACAAATCGCCCTTGCCTTGATTGGATTTGCGCGCGTCCCACATGACTTTGCGCCCGACAACTTGTCCAAGCGACAAGCGGGTGCGTATTTCGTCAAGAAATCCCGGAGGCAGGCTCATGCTTTACAATATTGGGCGGTACAGGCCAAAGTCGAGTCCTCTCCGACCCAAAATCCCTATTGCTGAAGGCAAAGCTCGTTCCATGCGGCGCTTAGGTCTTCGTTGCGCAGAGTTTTGCGCTTTTGCTCATACACCCAAGGTGTGATCAGCGGAATGGCGTTGTTGTAGTTTTCGGGCCAATCTGGAGATGAAGCGAGGATGTGATCCTGGACCTGCCGCTCGCTCACACGTTCAAGACGGGCGGTCTGTATCGCGGCCACGACTTGCGCCTGATAGCCACAGGTTTCTTCCAGTGTTTCTTGGGCCAGCGCGGGGCTTGCAAAGGTCATGGTGACAAGAATTAGCGCAAATCGGGTCATGGGCAGGCTCCAGCAGAAAAGATTCGTCGCGCCACATTATCCGCGCGCAAAGACGCTTGCCATGGCCCTTTCAAGATCGTGAAGCAAGGTACCGGCCATCGAACGGAACACAAGGATAATAAAGCTGTCCGCCCCGACGCGCGTGATCGATCCGTTCATATGCTGGATTTGCGTGCGTGCTGTGTCTCCAAGCTTAAGGGCCGCGACGGACACATCGATGGGCACAAGACGCGCAAGTACATCCTCGACCCCTGCTCCTGACAATTGCACAGCGCACCATGCATCAGACTGATCTGTGAGTGCTGCGTGTTTTGCCAGTCCGGCATCCGGCGCAGGCCCGGCCAACAACACCATGTCCCGTCCAAACCAAATGGCGCGTGCACCTTCTTTGCCAGTCGCGCGCAAGGGTTTGGGCCACGCAACGCCATGGGCCGTTTTCAACACTGCTGCAGATGCCTTAGCCTGTCCCTTGAAGGGCGCGATAGAGGTCAGCTCACCCAGATCAATGTCGGCCAGGGTTACCGTCCCGACTGTGCGTGCATTGAAGTCATCCAACGCAGTTTTCGCCATCAAATCAGCCACGTACACGCCCTCCTTCCGGATCAAAGAACACTGGATCACACAGTTCTACACGCGTTTGGATTCCACGCACATGATCCACCATGTTCAACACCTCACCGTGACGGCTTAGTCCGTTCTGGACAAAACCAAGGCCAAGGTAGTGCCCCAACGTCGGCGAAAACCCAACCGAGGTGACATAGCCCTGATCATGCGCTCGCACCGGTTCTTCACCATCGCTGTAGATATGTGCGCCTGCTGTCAGCAGCTTTACCGGGCCGACAGGCTTCATACCCACCATCTGTTCACGCCCTTGAGCGACCAAACCGGGGCGCTGCGCCATCGTCTTGCCGATAAAGTCCTTTTTCTGGGACATCATCCGCGCCATGCCAATATCGCCCGCCGTCACACGGCCATCAATTTCGCTATGTGTGATAAAGCCCTTTTCGATGCGCAACACATTGAGCGCCTCCATCCCATATGCGCCACCATTCAACGCTTCAGCTTGTTTCACAAGCGTCCGGAATAACGCATCGCCATAGCGTGACGGCACCGCTATTTCATAGGCATGTTCACCCGAGAATGAGATACGGAAAAGCCGACCTTTCACCCCTTGGATCGATACATTTCCACAGGCCATAAAAGGCCATGTGTCGCCGTCAATTGGGGCATCAAGCAGCCCATTCAAAAGATCACGCGCTTTGGGGCCAGCGACAGCGAATTGCGCCCATTGCTCTGTCACCGACATAATGCGCACATCCCATTCAGGGTGCAGCGCTTGGGTCACAAACTCCAGATGGCGCATGACTGATCCTGCCGCAGCAGTCGTTGTCGTCATCACGTAGTGTGCCGGCCCTAAGCGCGCGCAGGTACCGTCATCCATAACATGTCCGTCTTCGCGCAACATCAACCCATAGCGAACGCGCCCTTCTTTCAGGGTCGAGAACATATTGGTGTACACAAAGTCGAGCAGTTTAGCCGCATCAGGTCCTTGAATATCGATCTTGCCGAGTGTCGAGACATCGCAAACGCCGACAGCCTCGCGCACATAACCCACTTCGCGATCACAGGACTGCCGCCATGTGGTTTCCCCGGCACGCGGGAAATAGGATGGCCGATACCATAACCCCACCGCAATCATTGGTGCACCCATCGCCTTACTTGCTGCGTGGCTCGTCGTTTTTCGTTCGGGCGCAAAGCCGCTGCCTTGCGCGCCTGCGCCTAGGGCCGCCAAAGCCACGGGACTGTAAGGTGGGCGAAACGTGGTCGTCCCAGTTTCCGGAATCCCGCGTCCAGTCGCATCAGCCAATAAAGCCAAGGCCGTGACGTTCGAATTTTTGCCCTGATCCGTCGCCATGCCTTGCGTGGTATAGCGCTTCATATGCTCAACAGAGGTGAAGTTTTCGACTGCCGCTTGCTTAATGTCCTTAACGCTGACGTCATTCTGGAAATCCAACCACGCACGGCCTTTGCCCGGCACAGCCCATAGCGGAGCTATTGAATAAGGCGTGTCATCCGCCATTGGCATCTCAATTTCAGCAGCTGTAATCCCCAACGCAGCAAGGCTTGCCTGCGCCGCCGCAACTCCTTCTGCCAAACAGGCGGCAGTAGAAAATGCGCCATTGCACGCACCTGCAACTTCCATCCCCGGAACAGAGCCGGGTGTGGGCACGAAGCTGGCGATATCCGCATTCCAAGTGGGTCGCCCGTTCATATGGCACGTCAGATGCACTGTAGGGTTCCAACCACCAGAGACGGCCAAACAATCCGTCGCAATGCGTTCAGTCCCGGTTGCGGTTTGAACAGTGATCGATTCCAATTGCTTTCGCCCAGCACTGCCTAACACCATCGCACCCGCCATTACGCGGTAATCGCCAAGCGCTTTCGCGTCCTTGCGACTGTCAATGACAGCGGCCACATGTACGCCCGCCTCTATCATGTCGACAGCCGTGCGATGCGCGTTGTCATTATTGGCAAAGACAGTGACTGCCGCCCCCGGCGCGACACCCCAACGATTGAGATACGCGCGTACAGCCCCCGCCCCCATGATGCCGGGGCGGTCGTTGTTCTGGAATGCGATGTGGCGTTCAATCGCGCCCGCGGCCAGCACCGAACTCTTGGCGACGATCCGCCAGAATGTTTCCTTTACCGCGCCCTTGGGCACACCGTGGCGATGATGGTTCACCCGTTCCAACGCGCCAAATGTACCACCATCATAAGCCCCTGTTACAGTGGTGCGCGACATCAAACGCACGTTGTCCATCGCCGCAAGACGCGCAACCGTATTGGCCGCCCATTCCGACCCAGAAACTCCATCGACTGTCAGTGTTTCGCTATTGAGCCTGCCTCCCATAACGCTGTCTTCATCGGCCAAAATCACCTGCGCGCCGGACTGCGCGGCAACAAGGGCTGCCATTAAACCAGCGGGCCCGGCACCAATTACCAATAGATCGCAAAACGCATATGCCTTCTCATAGTGATCATCGTCCCTAACCGGACCCAATGCCCCAAGACCTGCCGCGCGCCGGATCGCAGGTTCGTACACCTTTTCCCAAAACGCACGCGGCCACATGAAGGTCTTGTAATAAAACCCCGCACCCAAAAACGGAGCCGCAAGATCATTAATACTGAGCAGATCAAAACCCAGCGACGGCCACGCATTTTGAGCGCGCGCCTCTAATCCATCATAAATTTCTTGAACTGTGGCGCGCATATTGGGGTCAGTCGCAGCGCCGTTGCCAATTGTCACCAACGCATTGGGCTCTTCCGAACCCGCAGTCAGAATACCGCGCGGACGGTGATATTTGAACGAACGACCCACCAAGCGTACATCATTGGCAAGCAATGCAGAGGCCAACGTGTCCCCTGCAAAGCCGCGATAATCATTGCCATTGAATTGAAACGATACGGGTCGCGACCGATCAATCAACCCTTTGCCGTTGACCCTCATCGCTTGACCTCCGAAGCCAAAACCGCGCTTTTTACCGCATGAGTGGCCGTATTGCGCACCACTTTCAACCACGCACCACAGCCCGCATCATGGCTCCATAATTCTTCAAGTTCACCTGCCGGGTTTTCGCGCAGGTGCAAGTAATCGTCCCACGCAGCCTCTCCGGCATCGGGCGCAGGGCGCTCAAGCATCACCGCCGCCCCTTGATAGTAAAACTCGCGTACATCGCGTGCACCGCAAATCGGACAAGGCAGTCTCATCAGACATCTCCCAAAGGCGTACTGGCCTTCATCTTCATTGTTCCCAAAACAGGCATATCAACATCACCACGTCAGTGCAGGTTGTGCTGAGAACCGGTGGATTCTTCGTCCATCAACCCTGCGCCCGTGCGAAACCGATCCAGACGATGGCGCACGGTCGTTGGGTGCGGATTTCCAGTCGCGAGCAAGTGCGCAAACGTATGCCCCGATGCAGGCGTTGCTTTAAAGCCGCCATAACACCAACCCGTATTCACAAAAAGACCATCGATGTCTGTGCTA
>CAZJAW010000212.1:0-4964 GCA_964544035.1 uncultured Rhodobacterales bacterium | reverse complement strand
CGATGATCCCGATGGCGGCGGGACGGATCGATTTGACCGTTGGATATGGGATCGTACTGTGGCACATCCTCGCCATTTCGTTGCAGACGATTTACGGGCTGCCTTGGCCATTTGCGGTTTTCATTGTGCTGTCGTTAGGCGTGTTCACGGGCTTTCTGAACGGTTGGCTGGTGGAAGTCGCCAAGATTGACAGCTTTATCGCCACCTTGGGTACGGGCACTGTGCTTTATGCGTTGGCCCTTTGGCATACGGGCGGGCGCCAAATGGTGGGTGTGTTGCCAGATGGATTTCTGGCGTTGAATGGCACCTTCATCTTTGGCTTGCCGATCACAGGGTTTTATCTGCTGGGTATCACCGTTCTAATGTGGATCGTGCTCGAATACACGCCGGTCGGTCGCTACCTTTATGCCATTGGTGCGAACCAAAAAGCCGCGCAACTGAACGGCATTCCAACACGTAAATTTGTGGTGGGCGCCTTTATGTCCTCGGGTTTTCTGACAGCTCTTGCCGGGATCATTCTGGCATCAAAGTTGCGCATTGGTCAGGCGAGCGTGGGGCTTGAATTCCTGCTGCCTGCCCTAGTCGGAGCCTTCCTTGGGTCCACTACCATCAAGCCGGGGCGTGTGAATGTTTGGGGAACAATCATTGGCGTGGCGATCCTCGCCATCGGTATTTCGGGCATCCAACAATTTGGTGGCTCATTCTGGGTCGAGCCCCTGTTTAACGGCGTGACCCTTTTGATCGCAATCGGCATCGCCGGTTACGCACAACGGCGCAAAGGCGCCAAGAAATAGAAACCAACAGCATTCTGGGAGGAAACTATGCTGAAACGTTCATTTATGAAATCTATGCTGGCCACGACAATTTTGGCTGGAATGGCAAGTCAGGCCGCATTTGCCGAGACACCTTTTGATGGCCCCACAACAGGCCCCAAAGCCGCCGAAGGTAAGTCCATCGTCGTCCTTGCGGGTGATTTGAAAAACGGTGGCATCCTTGGCGTGACGTCCGGCATTGAAGAAGCCGCAGGCGTTATCGGCTGGGACGTGCGTGTGCTGGACGGGGCGGGATCAGTCCAAGGGCGCACTGGCGCAATTGGTCAGGCAATGGCCTTGCAACCTGATGGCATCATCATCAACGGCTTTGACGCTGTGGAACAGCAAGCTGCCCTCGAGGCCGTTGTGGCCGCAGGCATCCCCATGGTGTCGTGGCACTCGGGCCCTAAAATCGGTTGCGACGCACCGGGTGGTATCTTTGCCAACGTGTCTACAGATGCGATGCAGGTGTCCGAAGTGGCCGCCGATTGGGCGCTGAATGACGGTGAAGAAATCGGCGTCGTGATCTTTACTGACAGCACCTACCAGATCGCCATCGACAAGGCCGACCGCATCAAAGAAACCATCGAAGCAGGTGGCGGCAAGGTACTGGAATACGTCGACACACCCATCGCCGACACGTCCAGCCGGATGGGGCCACTGACAACGTCGCTGCTGCAGAAATACGGATCCAGCTGGACCCATGCGCTTGCAATCAACGATCTGTACTTTGACTTTATGGGGCCAGCTTTGGCCGCAGCCGGGATCGACGGCAAAGGTGCACCACTCGCTGGTTCTGCCGGGGACGGATCAGAAGCCGCATTCCAGCGCATCCGCGCTGAGCAGTATCAGGCAATCACAGTGGCCGAACCACTGAACCTGCAAGGCTGGCAGTTGGTGGACGAGTTGAACCGCGCCGTACAGGGCGCTGCATGTTCAGGCTATGTCACTTCGCCTGCATTGGTGACCGAAGAAGGGTTGGCAAAGCTCGGTGACAGCAACGCCTTTGACCCAGATTCACCTTACCGCGAAGCCTATAGCGCGATTTGGGGCAAGTAATCCCTCCCTTCAGGCGGCCGCATTGATGGCCGCCTGATCCACCTATTCTAACGATGATGAAAATGACCAGGCTTGCCTGCATGGCGGAGCTTTGGGCGAAAGTGAGGAAGCGATGCCAGACGAACCACGGGTCAAAATGCGTGGCATTTCCAAACGTTTCGGGGGGGTGAATGCCCTGAATGATGTCGATCTGGATGCTTACGCGGGCGAAGTACTTGCCATCGTGGGCGACAACGGCGCGGGTAAGTCTACGCTGATTAAAATCCTTACGGGCGTTTACCAACCCAGCGAAGGCGAGATGTTCTTGGACGGAGCCCGCCTTGAGATGAGCAGCCACTCGGATGCCATCGATCAGGGTATTGATGCTGTATATCAAACACTTGCGCTGGCCGACCATCTGACGCCTGCGGCCAATATGTTTCTGGGAAACGAGCTGACCAAAAGCATATTTGGTGTGCCTGTTCTTGATAACAAACGCATGAAATCCGAAGCCGCGCGCGTGCTGGATGAACGCCTTGGCGTGACGCTGCGCTCAATGGATGTGCCCACTGACAGCCTGTCGGGTGGCCAACGCCAAGCCGTGGCCATTGCGCGCGCCGTTTATCACGAAGACTTGCGAGTGTTGGTCATGGACGAACCGACCGCCGCGCTTGGGCCACAGGAAACAGCGCGCACACTCAAGCTGATCAAAGCGGTGCGCGATCAAGGGTTGGCCGTGATCCTGATCAGCCACGCCCTGGACGACGTGTTCGAAGTGGCTGACCGCGTGCACGTGCAACGGCGCGGACGCGGTGTTGGTGTTGTGCAGACCAAAGACAGTTCGATCCAAGAGGTCCTCGGCATGATTGTCGGCGCCCAAGACGCCGCAGCCTGAAGGGAATTACATAATGTCCAACACATCCACACTTCCCGGCGACAAGACATTGATGTCGCGGCTGGAACCTTACCTTGCGATCATCGGCCCGATGGTGATGATCCTCGCGATCCTGATTTTTATGGGGATCGCCGAACCCACCCGCTATTTCCGTACCACTAATATGACGCTGATCTTGTTGGATGCAGCGCTTTATATGCCCATGGCGATGGCAATGACCTTTGTGATCACGCAACGCGGGATTGATCTGTCGATTGGATCGATCGCGGCGCTGTCGGGGATTTGCATGGCGTTTCTAATCAAACAATTCGGCTTTCCTGTCATCGTCGCTGTTCCAATTGCGATTTCGCTTGGGGCGCTGATGGGGTTGATCAACGGTTTGGTGATTACACGGCTAAAAGTGCCGGATTTGATTGGAACACTGGCCATGGACCTTGTCTATCGCGGACTTGCGCTGGTGATTGCCAAAGGGCTGGTGCTGGCGCGCTTCCCTGATCTGCTGACCGAAATCGGCCGTGGGCAAATTTCGGGATTTATCCCGATCCCTGTTGTCATCGGTTTGCTGACCATGGCGATTGGCTATTGGGCGTTGAAGCAAACACATTTTGGCCGCTACACGATTGCGATTGGGTCCAACCCTGAAGCGTCCGAGATGACGGGCGTCGCGGTGGATCGTCACAAAGTCTATGCCTATGTTCTAATGGGCGCGTGCGCCGCACTGGCTGGTGTCATGCTCACAGGTAAGCTGAACGCGATCCAAGCAACCTCGGCCCCTTATTTTAACTTGCATGTGATTGCGGCTGTTGTGGTCGGGGGCACGTCGCTGTTTGGCGGACGCGCGGCGATGGTTGGATCATTGGCGGGCGTGTTGCTGCTGTCGATGATGATCAACGCGCTTGTCACATTGCGGATCGAGTTCTTTTGGCAATCCGTCGCCTCGGGCGTCGTCATTGTCAGCTCAGTCGCGCTTTACACATGGATGCAGAAAAAAGACCGCGATGGGGCGCAAAGCGTACTGGCTGGTCTGCGCAGCAAAGAGTCGCAGAAAATGCTGCGCTTTGCTGGGGTGATTATCGCGGTGTTGATTGCGCTGCTGGCCCTCGGGAGCGGGCTGGCCACTGAAACCACACCCAGCGGATGACATTCGACAGTTGGGCAGAGGGATAAAACGGACATGCGCAGGGAATCCTTGCGCACGTCCACGACCGATAATTTTAACGTCTAGGGAGGACATCTAATGAAACAACTTACAACATATCTGGCCGCAACGACGGCGCTATGTGCCTTTGCCGGAATGGCTGCGGCAGACGGACATGCGTCGCTGCCGCTGGTCGAACTGCCGGGTATCGCGGATCGTGATCACTGGGTGCCGGGTGAAGTCAACGCACCGGGAAAACTGGAAGCACTGCAAGCCGTGGTTGGTTCAGATGCTGTGGCATTTTCCGGCACAACTGCAGACCCGATCCAGATCGCATTGATCTACCCTTCGGCAGATACGTCTGATTTCTGGGCGCGCAACTATCTGGCGATGACCAAGCGTTTGGAACAGCTGGGCATTGCCTATGAAACCACAGAGTTTGCCAGCCGTCAGATCGAACACTCGCTGCAATCGACCTATGCTAGCCAAGTGGAACAAGACGCGGACCTTTATGATTATGTGATCTTTGGCCCGTCCGAGCTGGCCATTCAGGCTGACAACATCGACAAACTGTCGGGCAATGACGGCTTTGGCACCTATGTTTGGGCGTTCCACACACCGCTTAAGGATTTGGAAAACCAACCCGATATGTGGTTTGATTTCTCATCCGCTGCGGGTGCATTGACCATGTGCGACTATATGCTGAGTCGTCTAGGCAACGACGTCACTATGGCGATGAACCGTGGCATTCCGGGCATCACCGACAACCAGCGTTCCGGTGATTTCAAAGCCTGCGTCGAGGAAAAAGGCAACTGGACAACCGTTTATGAACACTACGGCGAATACCAGACCGAAGGCGGTTTTGAGGGCACGTCCTTGATCCTGCAAGCCTATCCTGAGGCGGCTGTGATCCACAACGCCAATACTGCGATGGCTATGGGTTCTGTTGAAGCACAGTTGTCCGTAGGTAAGGAAAAAGACGTCTTTTCAACAGGCTGGGGCGGTACAGGCCTTGAGCTTGACGCGATCCGTCGTGGAGAGTTGGACGCTACGCCCATGCGCATGGGCGACGACGTTGGGG
>CAZJAW010000211.1:0-4978 GCA_964544035.1 uncultured Rhodobacterales bacterium | reverse complement strand
AGGGAATACCCCTAAAAGACGGCCCCACCCGCCCGGCCAAAGCACGCGCCATTCCTGAACCCAAGGGGCTGTGGCAGCGTGATCCACCGATCCGTGTGCGTAAATCCGTTCCCGACAGTTGGCTAGAGCTTACCATCCGCGAAGGGCGCAACAGGCAAGTGCGACGTATGACGGCACATGTGGGGCATCCAACACTGCGCCTCATCCGGGCCGAGATCGGTGCGTGGTCTTTGGATGGGCTGCCCACAGGCACATGGCGCAAAGTCGGCGACTGAAACCACCCTGCCCCTAAAGCGTTTTTTACAGACCTTCGTAACGCGCCTTTTGAATGGCCGTCCATTGCACGCTCAAGGCAAAGCCGTCTTCATCCTGTGTCTCGTCCTGCACCACATCCTGTTCAAACAACCAAGCGCGTTTGCGCCCCTCTGAATACGGCAGGTTCAGGGTTTCTATCGTGACTGTTGCTTGCAGCGTTTGGGCCACGTGCTCAAGCAAAGGCGCGATCCCCTCACCTGTCAGAGCCGAAATCGCAAACACGTTCTCTTCACGTTCAGCACGCGCGCGCGCAGCGTCGCTTGCGTCTTCTGACAAGGCATCAAGCTTGTTCCAGACTTCGATCTGTACGCGGTCATTGCCCACGCCCAAATCGTTCAGAATGGTTGCGACATCTTCTGCTTGCGCCTCGGTTTCAGGATGCGAAATGTCGCGCACATGTACGATGATGTCTGCGGCGAGAACTTCTTCCAAAGTCGCGCGAAAGGAGGCAACCAATTCCGTGGGCAAATCTGAAATAAAGCCGACTGTGTCAGACATTATGACCTCTGGCCCAGAGTCGAGTTCGACCCTGCGCATGGTCGGATCAAGCGTCGCAAAAAGCATGTCCTTGGCCATCACATCCGCCCCAGTCAGACGATTGAACAGCGTCGACTTTCCAGCGTTTGTATACCCAACCAACGCAACAATCGGATACGGGACCTTGGCGCGCGCCGCACGGTGCAGGCTCCGCGTTTTGACGACTTTTTCAAGTTGCCGCCGAAGGCGCACAAGCTGCGTGTCAATCGCGCGACGGTCCGCTTCGATCTGGGTTTCACCCGGACCACCCACAAATCCAAGCCCACCACGCTGACGCTCCAAGTGGGTCCAGGCGCGCACAAGACGGGTGCGTTGATAACTCAGCGCTGCCATTTCCACTTGCAACACACCCTCACGTGTCGCGGCGCGGTCGCTAAAAATCTCTAGTATCAGCCCTGTCCGATCAAGCAATTTGACCTTCCACGCTTTTTCCAGATTACGTTGCTGCACGGGCGTGACCGGGCCATCGACCAGCACCAATTCGATCTTTTCGTCGTGCAAACGGGTGGCAAGGTCTTCGATCTTGCCTTTGCCAAAGAGCAAACCCGCCTGCGGGCGCGGCAGACGGACGACTTCACTGCCAACCACATCCAGTTCATGCAAAGCACGGGCCAATGACACAGCCTCAGCCAACGCAAGAGAGGCCTCGCGCCGGTTCGGGTCAGACTTGATTTCAGGATGGATCACCCAAACGCGGGTGACCTCAGGTTCGGTACCGCTCAAGAGGCGTCTTCGCCCTCATACAAACTGATTGGCTGGCTTGGCATGATCGTAGAGATCGCGTGCTTATAGACCAGTTGGCTTTGACCATCGCGTCGCAACAACACACAAAAGTTGTCGAACCACGTGATAACACCTTGCAATTTAACACCATTTATCAAAAAAACTGTCACGGGCACTTTGGTTTTGCGCACGTGATTCAGGAATGCATCCTGCAAGTTCTGTCTGTCCGAAGCCATTTTTCGTTCGCCTTTTTTCTTGCTTGGCCTGCGGATCAGACCGTCCCATTGCTCCAAGTATGTCGTGGGGTAAAGGAAGATTCCACCCCAAAAAATAGCCCGCTAGAAAGGTAGCGCCAACACCGTCTTAACCGCGCCACAAATCCGGCGTCAAAAGCGCGATAATTGCCAACATTTCAAGCCGCCCCAAAACCATCGCTGCGACAAATATTCCCTTTGCCGTGCCGCCCAGATCGATCACTGAAATGGGTGTGCTCACCGCGACATCCAGCAGTGGCCCCGTTGTCGACAGGCCCGCCACTGCGATCGCTATACTGGTCTCAAACGGCACACCTGTCGCAGCCAATGCAACAGTGATCGCCGCCAACGTCAACGCAAACAGCATAAAAAAGACCCATGCGATAAATGCACTGCCCTTTTGGACACGCCGCCCCATAACGCGGCTGCTGCCCACCGAAGACGGATGTACCAGCTTTTCCATTTCTCGCAGCCCGTTGAGGTACAGCGCAAAGACCCGCAGCAGTTTGACGCCTCCCGCAGTTGTCGCCACACCGCCGCCGATCAACGCAAGTCCCATCAGCAATAACCCCGGTGTGGCCAAACCCGACCACGACTGCGCATCCGCCCAGTTTGCAGAAGCAAAGCCCGTCGTTGTCAGGAACGACATAACCGTAAACGCACTGCCCCAAAATGCGCGTAAGGCCCCGATCAGATCGTCTTCGGCGTTTACATCAACTGCGCCAATGAAGTGTCGTGCAAACAACATCATCGGCACCACAATCACGAGGGCCAGACCAATTCGAAATTCAGGATCTTGACGAAGGCCGCCTGTATCGGACGTCACCGTATCTGTTGAAAACGTCAGGCGCGACAAAGCAAAAAGCATAAACAACAGCATCACAATTTCGCCCGTCACACCGGACCCCGCGCCCGTCAACCCGCCAACGGGAGAAATGCCTGACGTCGCCATAACTGACATCGCATGAATGACGGCGACCAGCCCGGCGTCGCCCGCGACTGCCAGCAAAACCCAAAGCAACAGCGTCAATGCACAATAGATGGGCGCCAGGACAGATGCGACTTTGATAATCCGCACACGCGCTTCCGGCGCATTCATGCTGTAGTCTCGCGATGTGGTACGCCCCGGTTCTGCGCGCGCGGTTACTTCGAACCCGCCAAGGTTCAACGGCGCAAGGATGGCCGAGGCCGCAATCCACATCAAAAGCCCGCCCAACCAAGCCACAAGCCCGCGCCACAGATGCAATGACCCATTCAGCCGGTCCGGATCTTCAAAAACTGCCGCCCCAGTTGTGGTGATCGCACTGACCATCTCGACGTATGCATTTATAAACGATGTCGTCCCAAGCCCTTCGTAAAAGGGCACCGCAAGAATTGCGGGCAAAAACACAAAGGCCGAAAAAAGCGACATCAGAGGCCCAAGCGATCCGTGACGTGGATCGCGCCCGGCATGCGCAAGCCCGATCATGGTGAAAATGCTGAGTCCCAAAATCGCACTGTATAAAAACGCACGCGCCGTTTCCAACTCGCGCACCACACCGCCGTAAACGGCCGGCACCAGCATCGCAGCCGAAAACAGTCCAAACAAAAGCAAAAACAGCGGTAGCCGAATAAGCTTGCCGGAAAAGCCAGCCGGGACGCGTTGATAGGATTGCATCAGAAAAAGTCGATCGAGACCTGCATCAGGCGCTCTACCTCGGGGACATCCTTAGCCAGTGCAAACAATGCGATCACGTCACCCTCGTCGATACGGGTGCGCCCGACGGGGCGGATCACCTTGTCGCCTTTGCGCACAGACCCGACCAGCACCCCTTCTGGAAAGTCGATCTCGTTGATCTTTTTGCCCGCCATGGGCGATGTGCCCAGCACTTCGGCTTCGATCACTTCGGCATCAGCATCCCCGATGGAATAGACCGCGCGCACACGGCCATGGCGGATGTGGCGCAGGATCGAGGATACGGTGGTCGAACGCGGGTTGATATAGGCGTCAATTCCCAGCGGCCCCATCATTGGCACCAGCGTTGGGTCATTGATCAGGGCGATGGCATATGGACAGCCTTCGGCCTTGGCGCGCACAGCGGCCAGCAAATTGGTTTTGTCATCGTCGGTGACCGCCAGCATTGCGTCTGCGCGTTCAACACCCGCTTCTTTCAGCAAGGCCACGTCCAACCCGTCGCCGTATAGAACGATTGTCCGCTCCAGCGCCTCGGCTGCGTGTTCGGCGCATTGGCGATTGCGTTCAACCACCTTGGTTCGCACACGGTTGGTGCGCTTTTCCAAAGCCTTTGCGACGGTCAAGCCGACGTTGCCCCCGCCTACGACAATAAGGCGTTCTTGTTTCGCCATCGTCTTGCCAAAAATTTCCATGGTGCGCGGCACGTCATCCACATGCGAAAACACATAGGCTTCGTCACCGGGCAGCAAATGGTCACCTGCACTGGGCGCAAACAAGGTGCCGTCGCGGCGCACACCGACAACGACCGCGCGCAGCGTCGAAAACAGGTCGGTTAGCTGCTGCAATGGCGTGTTGAGCACGGGGCAGTCGGCATCCAGCACAATTCCTAAAAGCTGGGCTTGCCCGTCGATGAACATCTCTGTGTCAAAGGCGGACGGTGCGCTGAGCCTTTGGAGCGCGGCGGCGGCCACTTCGCGTTCGGGGCTGATGACCACATCAATTGGCATATGGTCGCGCCGGTAAAGGTCGGAGTAAATCGCGGTGAGGTACGCCTGAGAACGCAGTCGCGCAATCTTGCGATTGATGCCAAAAACAGAGTGGGCCACCTGGCAGGTGACCATGTTCACTTCGTCTGAATGGGTGGCCGCGATGATCATATCCGCATCGCGCGCACCGGCACGGTCCAGCACTTCGGGATAGCTGGCAAAGCCTGCAACGCCCTGCACGTCCAATGTATCCGTGGCGCGGCGCACCAGATCTTGGTCGCTATCGACCACTGTGACATCGTTGCGCTCGCCCGACAGATGGCGCGCAATTTGCCAACCAACCTGACCTGCGCCGCAGATAATGACCTTCATATGCGTCCCCGTTTTGCGCGCACAAAGCCGCCCGTTTTTCTCGGTTTGCATGACAGACAGGGCGCGGTCGGTCAACGGGGTGCAGACCTGCAGGACCTTGGGGAATGGTGTTTGCC
>CAZJAW010000210.1:0-4979 GCA_964544035.1 uncultured Rhodobacterales bacterium | reverse complement strand
CTTGCGAGGACGCGATGGACATTAGACTGGGCAATGGATTCGACGTACACGCCTTTGGCCCCGGCGATCATGTGACGCTGTGCGGCGTAAAAGTACCGCATTCACATGGGCTTATGGGCCACTCTGATGCGGATGTGGGGATGCACTCAGTGACGGACGCGATCTATGGCGCGTTGGCACGTGGTGACATTGGTCAACATTTTCCGCCGTCTGATCCTCAATGGAAAGGCGCTGAAAGCCACATTTTCCTGACTCACGCCGTCGATTTGGCGCGCAAACTAGGGTTCGACATTTCCAACGTTGACTGCACGCTGATCTGCGAATTCCCAAAAATCGGGCCGCATGCTGCTGCAATGCGCAATCGCATGGCGCTAATCATGGGGCTAGAGGAAGACCGCGTGTCGGTCAAAGCCACAACATCAGAACGGCTTGGCTTTACCGGGCGCGGCGAAGGCATTGCGTGCATCGCCACCGCCGCTTTGGTGCGCACATGATCGCGCGTCTGATCGGCACAGTGGGCGGGGTTGGCTATGTCCGCCCAGCCCCCGGCACTTGGGGTTCGGCAGCCGCGCTGCCACTGGCGTGGGGCATACATATGTTGGGTGGCTTTCCTTTGCTGGTGATCGCCCTGATCCTGGTCTTTGCCGCAGGCTGGTGGGCGACAATCCAAATGACTGCGGGACAGGCAGACCACGACCCATCAGAGATCGTCGTGGATGAAGTGGCTGGTCAATGGATCGCCCTTGCGCCGCTCAGCTATGCTGCATGGGATCGCGGCATCGATATTTTGGCCATGTGGCCCGGTTGGATCGCTGCTTTTGCGCTCTTTCGCCTGTTCGATATCTGGAAACCGCTTTGGGTGGGCGTTGCTGATCGACGCGGTGACCCCTTGGGCGTGATGCTGGATGATGTAATCGCGGGCATATTTGCAGCCGTTGGCGTTTTGGCGCTGGCGGCCCTTGCGCATGGGGTTTTTATTAGATGAGTTGCGCCGCACAACTGATTGAAAAGGCAATACAGTCTGGCCTAATCATCACAACGGCCGAAAGCTGCACCGGCGGCATGGTCGCGGCCGCCCTTACGGGCATTCCCGGCAGCTCCGCTGCGTTTGAGCGCGGTTTTATCACCTATTCCAACAGCGCCAAGGTTGAGATGCTGGGCGTCACGCAAGCCAGCCTAAAGGCCTTTGGCGCGGTCAGTGAACAAGTCGCGGCAGAAATGGCGACAGGCGCATTGGCACACTCCAAAGCGCAATTGGCCGTATCAATCACAGGCATCGCGGGCCCAGGCGGGTCAGAGCATAAACCCGAAGGACGCGTGTGCTTTGCCCTTGCGGATGCAAGCGGTGTCATCGTCAAAGAAACAGTAGAATTTAGTGCTTTGGGCAGAGACAATGTTCGGATCGCAGCGCGCGATCACGCGCTCGCCCGGCTGCTGGACGTCTTGCAAAATCGCTGAGACCACAACTTCATCAATCGCCTATTTTTTAGACACAGGCCGCTCAATGCCGCCTAAAATTTAAGCTGTTAATACTTTGCCCTGATTTTCAGCGCCAAATCCACACCTCGCCTCTTTTTTTTGCACCAACCCTGCCGCAAAGCCCATCCAACCTAAACTTGGAGGGGACAATGAACGGAGCCGATACAGCCTGGATCATCGTGGCAACTGCACTGGTGCTGCTGATGACATTGCCAGGGCTTGCACTTTTTTATGGCGGCCTTGTACGCGCACGAAACGTGCTGAGCGTTTTTATGCACTGCTATGCGATCGCTTGTTTGATGAGCATTTTATGGCTCGTCGCGGGCTACTCCATCGCGTTTGGCGGCGGAGAAAGCGGATATTGGGGTGGCCTTGATAAGCTGTTCCTGAGCGGTGTGACTGCTGACAGCCTATCCGGCACATTGCCTGAGATTCTGTTTTTTGCCTTTCAGATGACCTTTGCGATCATCACGCCCGCTTTGATTGTCGGCGCATATGTCGAACGCATCAACTTTAGCTTTGTGATGCTGTTTTCCGCACTGTGGATGCTGCTTTGTTATGCACCGGTAGTACACTGGGTTTGGGGCGGCGGAATGCTGGCCGATGGCGGCATCTTTGGCGAAACAGGCGTGCGCGACTTTGCTGGTGGCATTGTGGTGCACGAAACAGCCGGGATTGCAGCCCTTGTGTTGGCGGTTTTCCTTGGACCACGCAAAAACCAGAACGTGCCGCCGCACAATCCCGGCATGGTGATGATTGGCGCCGCCCTGCTTTGGGTCGGCTGGTTTGGCTTTAACGGTGGCTCGCAACTGGCCGCGGATGGCGGTGCTGCGATGGCGCTGACAGTCACACATATTTCTGCAGCGACTGCCTCCCTCACTTGGGCCATATGGGAGCGGGTAAAGTTCGGCAAATCCAGCCTTGTCGGTTTGGTAACGGGTACAATTGCTGGTCTTGCGTCAATCACCCCAGCCAGTGGCTTTGTCGGCCCCGTTGAGGCGCTGATTATCGGCGGCGTGGCTGGCATCTTGTGCCAAGAAGCTGTGGGCGTCATCCGCAACATGTTAAAAATCGACGACACGCTAGACGTCTTCGCGGTTCACGGTGTGGGCGGTATCTTTGGCACCATCATGATTGCGGTCTTTGGCGCCGGAGCATGGGGCGCGCAATTGGGGTCCTTGGTCATCGTCGGTGTGTTTACTCTGGTTGTTTCAGTCGTATTGGTGCTGGTCTTGCGTTTGATCACACCCCTGCGCGTGGATGAAGAAACCGAAGTCAACGGCCTTGATCTGGCTGTCCACGGTGAGCGGGCTTACGACATCAGCAGCTGAGCAAATCCACGCAGGTCGTCGCCTTCGATGGCCTGCCAAATATCATCCGCCCGTGCGCCGACCAGCGCGCGGGCTTTTTGCTGGATACGGGTGCGGCGCGCGGCAATCGGCATCGTTGTGTCCAGATCGTGCTCATAAGTGCGCCCATCAATGTCCACACGCGCCTGCATTTCGCTGAGCGCAGGATCGGCGATAACCCGCACGCGTTCACGAAATTTGCGCAGGCACGGATCGCGCGCGCAGTCATCGCTAAACGCAGATATATCACCCGTGTCTATGCCATAGGCCGCCATCGCCAGCACATGCGCATAGGAAAACTTGGTGCCCAACCCCGTGTCTGGCGCAGGCTGATTGCAAACTGTCATCCAACGCGGATGCGTCGACACAGTGATGTTTTGAACCGCATCTAACGACACCCCCCGCACCGCCTCAAGAGCAGAGTGCAACCCATGGCAGCATGCATGAAACTTGTGACTGACGGCACCCATACGCCAGTCAAAGCTGACGTCGGCTCCTGCCCCGTGGTGTGTCTCTCCAAAGCCCAATGGCCCCGCCAAACCATCCACCGCGCCCGTCATGCCCGATCGCGCCCACGTCGCGGCCTCAACCCCGCACCGCGCGGCGAGCCCCGCGTTCAAAGGCTTACCCATTGTGCCAAATTGCGACTTCAACCCCGATGCGATGGTCGCACACAAACCCAGCGCATGGCGTGTCTGTTCCACGCTCAACTCCATCAATCGAGCCGCCGCAATCAAAGCCCCAAAAGCCCCAGCTGTTGCCGTCTGATGATATCCGATCTGATAATGCGCGCGGCCCAACCACAAACCTGCTGCAACAGATGCCTCCGCGCCCACAAGGGCCGCATCGACCATCTGCGCCATGCTGGCCCGAGTGTCCTCTGCGACCGCGAGGGCTGCCGACACAACAACCACCGAAGGATGCCCGATATGGGCAAAATGTGTGTCGTCATAATCCAAAGCATGAGACAACGTCCCATTGACCAACGCCACCTGATCCGGCGCTCCGCGCAGACCATCAAATCGAGTGGCGGGTCCCTCGGAACGCAAAACACTGGCCCAGTCTGCAAAACTGCCCTCGCGCCGCCCCGCGATCCCACACGCGGCCCAATCCAGTACAGAAAGCCGCATCACATCACGGACATCTTCCGGCGGTGCAGCCTGCACGTAGTCCATCAATAACGCGGTGATCCCCTGCTTCATCTTGCCCAAAAAACTCCCCCCGGAGGGCCGATCAGCAACAAGATCAGTCCCTACCCGTAAAGCGCCGCCGCCCGCCGCTCAAACGCACGCACAATGCGCTGCATCGCTTCGTTGAACACAACACCGATGATGCCCTGCAGGATGGCATTCTTGAACTCGAAGTCCACAAAAAACGATACATCACAGCCCCCCTCAGCGGGGGCAAATGCCCAATTCGACTTCATGTACCGAAAAGGACCGTCCAGATATTCCGTGTCTATCTTGTGCGCATCTGGCCACAAAACAACGCGACTGCCAAATTTCTCACGAAACACTTTGAAGCTGATGACCAAATCGGCATCCATCACTTCACTGTCACCCACAACGCTGGATTTGCGTACACGCGCAGCCGCACACCACGGAAGAAAATCAGGATAAGACGGCACATCAGCCACCAACGCATACATTTGTTCCGGAGTATAGGGTAGGAAACGGGTTTCGGAATGAGTGGGCATTGGGTAAAACGGGACCTCTGAACAGCATTTGAAGTCGATGTGTCCCGGTTGGCGCACAAATTCAAGGGGACCCTTATGTCAGATCGACCATATGTGATTGACCAGATGATATCGGCCAAAGCCATTGCCGCCCGCATCGAAGATTTGTGCGGTGAAATTCAGACTGAATTCGATGGCACGGACAAGCTGATCGTTGTCGGGTTACTGCGCGGATCGTTCGTATTTATCGCCGATCTTGTGCGCGAACTTGATCTGCCGATCGAAGTCGACTTCCTTGAAGCATCCTCATATGGCGATGGCATGGAAAGCAGCCGAGAAGTTCGCATTCTCAAAGACTTACGTGGCCCAATCGAACAGCGCGATGTCCTGGTGGTCGAAGACATCGTCGACACCGGCCACACCATGCACCACGTGATCCGCCTGCTGAAAGGGCGCGATCCTGCCAAGTTGCGCAC
>CAZJAW010000209.1:0-5078 GCA_964544035.1 uncultured Rhodobacterales bacterium | reverse complement strand
ATCACGCAGGGCAGGGCGCCTTATACCAACGCTGATTTTGCAGCTCATATTACCGAAGTCACGTTGGCCTGCCATCACGGCACACATGAAAGCGGGGCAGGTGCGGGGTTTGGCGATGCGCTGCGCTCCATGCCCTATGCTCCGGTCACCCGGTTTGACCCGATCAGTCGTAAAGGTGCAGCATGAGCCGTATTGTCATTACTGGGGCTTCCGGTTTTCTGGGGCGCGCGATTGTGTCGGCGGCAACAGCGGCCGGGCATGAAGTGGTTGGCCTGACCCGTGCAGATGTTGATCTGGCAGATACAGAGGGATTGCCAAAGATATTGGCGGGCGCAGACGCGGTTATCCATGCCGCCGCGGGGCGCGGCGACGATGCAAGCCATGCGCGCGATACGCAAGCCGCAACCAAAAACGTCATTGCAGCGATGCCCAAAGGCGCGCGCCTTGTGCTGGTGTCTTCATTTTCAATCTATGCATTTGATGGCATGCCGGACTGGGCGCAATTGGATGAAACCGCGCCCACAGATCCGGACGGTTCCGGGCGTGATGCCTATGCGCGGGCAAAAATCCAACAGGAAAAACTGGTTATAAGTGCCGCCCAAACTGAGGGTATGCAGGCGTGGATCGCGCGGCCAGGGGCGATTTATGGCCCAGACCGCGTCACGACAGCACGACTTGGGTGGTCAAAGAAAGGGCGGTGGATTTGCCTTGGCGGTGATGCGCCGGTGCCGGCAATCCATGTCGATGCCTGCGCCCGCGCACTGGTTTTGGCCGCCACTGTACCTGACCAAGGATGGCCCGATGATATGCCTATTCTAACGGGTGACGGGCATGTGCGTATCATCAATCTTGTGCAACCCGATCCGCCAACCCAGACCGACTGGATGGAAGCAATCGGATCAGGGTCCCCCATTCGCCTGCCACGCAAACCCGTAATGCGCGTGGCTTCTGTGCTTGGAATGATCGGCGATATAGTCCCTAAACTGGGCAAGCGCATGCCCACCGCGCTGCGTCAGCAGACCCTTGCGGCCCGATTCAAGCCACTGCGGTATTCCACCCACCGACTTGAGCAGCGTTTGGGCTTTGCCTCAACAGACAGCTTCGCTGCACTGATGGCCGCGAGCCAGGAGACTGGCGCATGACACAAGGCCCTATTGCATATCTGACCGGGGAATATCCGCGCGCTACCGATACGTTCATCCAACGCGAAGTCACACAGCTTCGAAAGCTGGGGTTCGACATCCACACCTGTTCTATCCGTGGAACTGACCCAAGCCATCACGTCGGCCCCGAACAACAGGCCGAACACGCAAACACCTTCCAAGTGCAGCCCGTTGCGCGCAACCCCGCAAAACTGCTGGCAGCGCATGCACGGATGTTGCGTAACCCAGGGCGGTGGATGCGCGCGGCAAAACTGGCATGGACCACGTCGCCAAAAGGCATCAAAAACCGCCTTTGGCAGTTGTTCTACTTCCTGCAGGCCGGGGTTCTGGCGAACCATATGCAAGCCTCCGGCGTCGTGCACCTTCATAACCATTTTGGCAATTCCAGCTGTTCGGTCGCCATGTTGGCCGCCGAGATGTCTGGCCTGCCCTATAGCTATACGATGCACGGCCCGATGGAGTTTTTTGAGCCCCACCACTGGCGCATTGACGCAAAGATCGCGCGTGCGTCTTTTGTTGCGGCCATCAGTCACTTTGCCCGCGCACAGGGCATGTTGTTTTCGGATGCGGCCCATTGGGACCGGATCAAGATCGTGCACTGTGGCATCGAGCCTGCCATGTACGGCGATGCACGCGCCGCACGTACACCGGAAAAGAACCTGATTTTTGTGGGTCGTCTGGCGGGCATCAAAGGCGTGCCATTACTGTTAGAGGCCATGCGCCGATTGCAGCCTAAACATCCCGAACTGCGCCTGACATTGATCGGTGACGGCCCAGAACGCGCCGCCCTTGAAGCACAAACCCAAGCGTTCGGGATTGCAGATCGCGTTACCTTTACCGGCTATCTTGGCCAAAGCGATGTCGCACAACACCTAAAGACTTCGGATGTGTTGGTTCTGCCCAGCTTTGCCGAAGGCGTGCCCGTGGTGCTGATGGAGGCCATGGCCGCACGCATTCCGGTGATCGCCAGCCGAGTGGCTGGCGTACAGGAATTGGTTGAAGACAAAGTAAGCGGCTATACGTTGCCACCCGGTGACGTAGATGCATTAAGCGATGCCTTGGATCGTCTGCTGTCTGACCCTGCGTTGTGTGCGAACATGGGACAGGCGGGCCGCGCCAAGGTCGAGGCCGAATTTGATGTGGCCCATGAAGCGGCCTGGCTTGGTTCGTTGTTTGAAGCCAGTCTGAACGGGCAGCTGCCGGAAGCGTTGCGGCCTTAGTTCAACCGCGCCACACGCGCATCCCACACCGGCGTCTGGCGTTCTACGATTTCGGCAGTGGCCGCTTTTTTGCCCACCACCAGTGCTTTGGTCTGATAGCCACGGATCATGTCACGCAATTCGGCATCGTCATGGCGATCCACGCCCTGCAGGGCGGCACGCACATAGCCCCACCAGCTGGCTAACCCACCCAGAATGTAGGGGGGATGCGCCATGCGAAAGATGCAGCTGGCCGTGAAGAACCAAAATGACGAGCCCATGTAATATTGCCCGAACCCGTGCCGTGCGCGGCCGGTGAACACGCTTTTCTGGCTGCTGCCCATGGGGCGCAGGTGTTCAAACCGCAACTCCTCGTCGTCCCACGAACAGGCGATCCAGCCCAGTTGTCGGGACTTGTGGCAGTCGATGGCGTCCCACATGACTTCACGCACAAAGCCGCCGATCTCCTGAAAGCAAGCCGTGCGATAAAATTTGGTCATACCAACCGACATTTCGTCCCCACATTTTTCCGACACCATGCGCCCGCCGGATTTGAAGTAAGGCTTGCCCGAACAACTGCCGATACGTGGGTTGGCTTCCATGCGGGCCATCAGCCCCTCAAAATATCCCGTCGGCAAATCCAGATCGAGATCAAGCTTGCAGATATAGTCAAACCCCGACCACTCCACTTGATCCAAACCATAATAAAACGCCTCGATGACACCGGGACCAACAGCACGGTGCCCCCGGTCGGGTTTGGTCACAACAGTGATCCAAGGATGCTTGGCCGCATATTCAGCCAGAATTGCAGGGGTGTCATCGGTCGAGCCATCATCTACGATGACCCACGATGTTGGCGTGACAGACTGACCGACAACGCTGTCGAGAGTCAGGCGCATATAGTCGGCCTCGTTGCGGCAGGGTGAAACCAAAAGATATTGCCGGGATAGGGACAAGGATACTCTCCAAAAAAAAACGACGCGGTGATACAGTGATTGCTTCCTAACACATCACCGCGCGATGTCATTAGGCACACACTTCAGATCAGAATAAATCTGATGCATGCGCATATTGTTTTCTTTACGAAGCACGTAGGATAAGAGACTAGCGTAACGATTTCGAGGTATATTATGACATCACCTACTCTTCCATTTGACGCTGAAGCCCTGACGCTGGACACCGATGTTGCCAAGGCTGCTGGTGCTTCTCTTACCGAGGCATACCGCGGGGCCAGCCCTTACCACCACATTTGCGTCGACAACTTTCTGACGCCTGATATCTTGGAAAAAGTCCGCGCCGATCTCGCGTCCCTTCCTGAATCCGAGGCTGCATTTGACCGGTCGCAGGAGAAGCTGAAAACCTCCTACAATCCCGAACGACTGCCCAACTATACGCGGGCGCTGTTTCACGCGTTGAACGCCCGACCCTTCATCCAGTTTTTGGAAGCGATGACTGGGATCAAAGGACTGATCCCCGACCCTTATTATATTGGCGCGGGCATTCACCGCGTAGCCAATGGTGGGCATCTTGATATCCATGCCGATTTCAACTTGCACAAGCAGATGAATGTCGAGCGCCGACTTAACGTTCTGATCTATCTAAACAAGGACTGGAAAGAAGAATACGGCGGCTCATTCGAAGTCTGGGACAAGGAAATGACCGGGAAAGTCGCGGGTTTTGTGCCGCATTTCAACCGGATGTGCTGTTTTTCAACTGGGTCAGACACGTTCCACGGCAATCCCAGCACAGTGAACCATCCCGATGGTGAACACCGCATGTCTATTGCGCTGTATTACTATACGGCGACTTGGGACGACTCGCGCAAATCACACACGACTTTGTTCAAACCGCGCCCCGGCACAGTAGATGAAGTAGATCACTTGGTCGCGCGTCGTGCCAAAGTGCAGGATATGCTACCGCCCGTGATCTATCGGCGGGTTGCACATCACCTGCGCAAGATTGGACTTTGATCACAGGCCATGGTTAATGCACGTTCTGACGATGCAGGGCCTTGTGATGTTCTGGTCTCAATCATCAATTACAAGACGGCTGATCTGACGATTGCATGTGTGGCGTCGGTACTTGCGGACTTCGCGCAAGACCCGGCCCGCCCGATCAATGGGCGCATCGTTGTGGTCGACAATGCATCCGGGGACGGATCTGCCGAAAAGATCGCAGACTGGATCGCGACCGACGCCAGCGATGCACCTGTGACGCTGGTCAAATCAGAGACAAACACAGGCTTTTCGGGGGGCCATAACCAAGGCATCGCCGCAGGTGAGGCGCGGTTTTATCTTGTGCTCAATTCCGATGCAGTCCTGAGACCGGGGTTCTGCGCCGCTATCTTGGATGCCGCAGCACACCACCCCAAAGCGGGCCTGATTGCGCCGCGCCTTGAGGATGAAGACGGCACGCCGCAGATCAGTTGCTTTCGCCTGCCAAGCCCGGCCAGCGAGATGATCCGGGGCGCAAAGACCGGCCTGATCACCCGCGCTTTGGCCCGCTATGACATGCCTTTGGGTGTGGATCCTGCACCTGATCAAATCGGCTGGGCCAGCTTTGCCTGTATTCTGCTGCGTGCAGAAATGATTAATGTGGTTGGGCCCATGGACGAAGGGTATTTTCTGTATTTCGAGGATACAGAATATTGCATGCGCGCCGGACGCGCCGGATGGGGCATTCATCATGCCCCCCAGCCCCGGCTGTGGCTTTCCGG
>CAZJAW010000208.1:0-5082 GCA_964544035.1 uncultured Rhodobacterales bacterium | reverse complement strand
TTCCAACCCAAGCGCTTGCCCAGAAGCTTGCGCCTTTTCCGGAGTCGAGGACAACGCCCCGGCGACCAGCTCGAACCGGTCATCAATCCGCGCCGCGATACGGTGCACGCCGCCGATAAAGGCGTCGTTGCCACCGCCCACCATACCCAATCTAATTCGTGTCATCGCTTCCTCGCTTGGATCGACTGAAGCCGACCCCTCTTCATCTTGCAAAACAAACTCCCCCCGGAGGGTCGATCAGCATCCAGTTCCGATTTGTCTATTCAATCCCCAGCATTGCCCTATTGGCTCCCTCGTCTGTACCACCATCAGCAAAATCATCAAAGGCGCGTTCCGTCACACGAATGATGTGGTCTGACACAAAAGCCGCCCCCTCGCGCGCGCCATCCTCAGGGTGCTTTAGGCAGCATTCCCATTCTACTACAGCCCAACCGTCAAAATCATTGGCTGCCATCTTTGAAAAGATCGCCGCAAAATCGACCTGCCCGTCACCCAAAGACCGGAACCGGCCTGCGCGGTCAACCCAGGGCTGATAGCCGGAATAGACACCTTGGCGACCAGTCGGGTTAAATTCTGCATCTTTGACATGAAACATCTTTATGCGGTCTTTGTAGATGTCGATATTGTCCAGATAATCCAGACATTGCAGCACATAGTGCGACGGATCATACAGCATGTTGCAGCGCGCATGGTTGTCGACACGCTCCAAAAACATCTCGAAGGTGACGCCATCATGCAGGTCTTCGCCCGGATGGATTTCATAACAAATGTTGACGTCATTGTCTTCGGCATGGTCCAAAATCGGACGCCAGCGACGTGCCAATTCGTCAAAGGCCGTCTCGATCAGCCCAGCAGGGCGTTGCGGCCATGGGTATATATAAGGCCACGCAAGCGCGCCGGAAAAAGACACATGGTTCTTTATGCCCAGATTGGCCGAGGCAGTGATTGCCTTCATCATCTGATCAACAGCCCATTCCTGACGCGCCTTGGGATTGCCATGCACGGACGGGTCCGCAAAGCCGTCAAACCCAGCGTCATAGGCAGGGTGCACTGCAACAAGCTGACCTTGTAGGTGAGTGGATAGCTCAGTGACTTCAACACCGTTGGCTTCTGCCTGCCCTTTAAACTCATCGCAGTAGGTCTTGCTTTCGGCGGCCTTGGCCAAATCAAACAGGCGGGCATCCCAGCTGGGCACTTGCACACCTTTGTATCCGCAATCTGCGGACCATTTTGTGATGGAATCCCACGAGTTAAAAGGGGCGTCATCGCCTGCGAATTGCGCCAGAAACAGCGCCGGGCCCTTGATGGTTTTCATGTTTGATCCTCCCAAATCAAGCACCGCTTTAAGGCGGCATGTTTTCTTTTAGATAGATATCAATGCGGATGCGTTCCTGTGCCGGATTGATCGGCATGCGGTCGCTGTTGGCGCGCATGATGCGCACTGCACTGCGCACCAGATGGCCAGCGTCCTGACTGATAACAGCGTCGAATACACCAACGCTTAGCGCCGCACGCGACAGCGGTGTCAATTCGTGCGCAACCACAATTGGGCGTACAACAGAAGGGTGCGCAGCAAAGTAACGTAACAGCCCGTCATTGCCCGCAGCAGAAGAATAAATTCCCACTATATTGTCGTTGTCATGGAACGCGTCGGGCAGAAGTCGTTGAATTAGATCCGGGTCATCGCGGCCTTCCAAAGACGCCAGTATCTCTAGACGCGGAAAATCTCGCGCCATCGTCTCATCAAAACCAAGACGACGCTCAAGGTGATCGCGCGCGAGCATCGAGCCCGTCAGCACCAACACCTTGCCCCGTTTTTCGCCAAGGAATCGCCCCAGCAATTGCGCCGCTGTACGTCCTGCAGCGACGTTATCCACGCCCACGTAATTATCCCGTTCAGAGCTGGGGATGTCGGCCACAAGAGACACCACAGTGACCCCATTCGCCTTTAGATGCGCAATAGAATCGCGCACAGATGGTGTTTCTGGGCCAAAGATTGCGACCCCATCCACTTGACTTGGATCAATACTATTTATGGCGGAGGCCAACGCCATAGGGTCAAAGGCTGCGACCCGTAGGAAGGACAGTTTTGTGCGTTCGTGGCGCATCCCGCTGCTCAGTTGTTCAATCTGTGCTTCGATCATCGACACAAATTCATTGGCATTAGACGGCAATATGAAGGTGAAATGATAGACCCGACCGCGCGCCAGATTGGCCGCAGCCGTGTCGCGGACATAGCCGAGTTCAGCAATCGCCTTGTTAACCTTTTTCACGGTCACTTCGCGCACGCCGGGGCGTGCATTCAACACACGATCAACCGTGGCAAGACTTACCTCAGCGACACGGGCAATGTCGTTGATAGTAGGTGTCGTCGAAGAGTCGTGTTCGTATTTCATGGTGCCCTTTTGACGTCGTCACATGACTTTTTCCAGACCCTCAAACAAACGCGCGACAGCTTCGGCGCCGGGATCGTTGTGTCCGATAAGGTTTTCTTCGGGCACATAAGACGCGCGCCCAGCTTTGGCGCGTCCCATGGTTGCGGTTTTGTCGGCTCCTGCGCGGGCCGCGCGGGCCGCAGCGTCCATGCCTTCACTCAAAGCGCGCAACGCCGGATCAAGTGCGTCGATCATCGTGCGATCGCCAACGCGCGCTCCACCGACTTGACTGATCCGTTCCAAACCAACCATCAGTGCCTTGGAGGTAGGCTTGCCATTGGCGCAAGCATCCCCTGTCGCACCAAAGAAGATTGCGAGGATAACGCCTGAGGATCCGCCCATGGTCTGGCTGAGTTCAGTGCTGACGGCCCGGAACAGCTGCGTGTGATCCGCCAAAGGCATCCGATCCAACGCGCCCTTTAACGCACGTGCCGCTGTTGCCAACGTACTACCTGTATCACCATCGCCGGATTTGGCATCTAGAGTGTTCAGGTCACCTTCGGCTGCGATCAGCAGATCGCAACATTGCGAGATCACATCAGCCGTCTTGGCATTAGAAGATGGAATAGGCTGGATCGGGCTTAATCCATCCGGCAAAGGCAGCGGGTCGATGGCGGACAACGTCCTTGCCCCGGGCCAAGCTGGCAAGTTCACATCGGCCTTCAGCGCCACCTCTGTTTCGGTAGTAAACGGCAGCACTGATACCGAAAATCCATGCATATCCAGTGACGTCATCAATGGTGCCGGACCAACGATTTCCACAATGTTCTTTGCCTTGGGGTTAGTTGCCAATTCGTGGGCCAACACACTCATCTCAAGCGGCGTGGTCCCCCCAAGGTTGTTCAGTATCGCAATGTGCGGCCCAGTGTTTATGTGCCCGCCAAGCTTGTTGAGGACCATATCCATCGCTGACTTCGCACCTACAAAATCCACTTGCTGCACACCGGCCTCGCCGTGAATACCAAGGCCCAGTTCGGCCTTGCCAACGGCGATCCGGTCTTCCTTCGCTGATCCGGGCACCGTGCAGGTATCCAACGACATACCGATGGAGGCCATATTGTCGATGGACTGCTGCGCAACTTTGGTTACGTGTTCTAGGTCTGATCCATTTTCAGCGGCGTATCCCGCAATTTTGTGTACAAACAGCGTGCCTGCCACGCCGCGCGGCTGCGGTAAGTGTGGCAGCGCGATATCATCGTCCACCACGACCATCGCGACCTTTAGGCCAAAGGCACGTGCGCGCTCTGCGGCGAGGCCGAAGTTCAACCGATCACCCGTATAGTTTTTGACGATCAGCAAACAGCCCGCCGACCCTGTCACTGCTAAAATGGCCGCAAGTACCGCATCAACTGAAGGCGAGGCAAAGACTTCTCCGCAAACTGCTGCAGTCAACATACCGGATCCGACAAACCCCGCATGCGCCGGTTCGTGTCCTGATCCGCCCCCCGAGATTAATGCCACCCGCGATTTGTCCCAATCAGCACGACAAACCACTTTGATATGCGGATACCCATCTAACCGTGTCAGCGCACCGCCAGAGGATTGCAACACCCCTTCGATGGCGTCGGTAACCAGCGTCTCTTTGGCATTGATGAATTGGCTCATGGGGTGTCCTCCTCAGATGATCCGCTGGCCTTGTGCGTCAAAGCACAGGGGGTTCTTGGGCGCGATTTTGATCTGCGCGCCGGGCGTATAAGGGGTTTCGGGATGGGCAATCGTGGTGATCGCGTGGCCCTGCAGATCAAGATGCAGGCGCGTCTGATCGCCCAAGTGCTCAACGCGTTTGACCCGTGCATCTTGTCCGCTGCCTTGCGCGATATGTTCCGGACGCAGCCCGATCTGGGTCACCCCATCCGGCGCGCCACCGAACAGATCGGCTGGCAAGATGTTGATACGTGGCAGGCCAAGTCGCGAAGCGACATAAAGGCTGTTGGGGTTTTCATAAATCTCACGCGGGGTACCGAATTGCACGAGCCGTCCCTCGTCCAAGACCCCCACATGGGTGGCCATCGTCATCGCCTCGATCTGGTCATGTGTCACATAAAGCAAGGTCGCCCCAAGGCTGGCGTGAATACGTTTTAGTTCGACCCGTAAATCCGTACGTAATTTGGCATCAAGCGACGACAGCGGTTCATCCATCAAATAGATTGATGGATCGCGCACCAGCGCGCGCCCGATAGAAACCCGTTGCATCTCACCGCCCGAAAGGGCTGTCGCCTTGTTGTCGAGCTTGTGCGAAATCTGCAGCACCGATGCGACCTCGGCCACTTTGCGTTCGATTTCGTCTGCAGGCGTCCTAAGGATCGGCGACTTCAACGGAAAGGCCAGATTATCGCGTACGCTTAAGTGCGGATAAAGCGAGTATTGCTGGAACACCATGGCCACGTCGCGCTGTGCCGGTGTTTCCGTGGCAACATTGCGCCCACCAATCCACACCTCGCCCGCATCGGCCTTTTCCAGCCCCGAGATCAGGCGCAGCGTCGTGGTTTTACCCGCCCCGGTGGGGCCAAGCAGCACGACAAATGCACCATCCGGTATGACCATCGAAACGTCTGCGATACCCACGTCTTTGCCAAAGCTCTTAGACAGGTTCTTCAGGATTACCTCAGCCATGGTCCAGCACCTTATCGTTAAGTTCAGAACGCAG
>CAZJAW010000207.1:0-5100 GCA_964544035.1 uncultured Rhodobacterales bacterium | reverse complement strand
GACCAGAGAGACCCAAACTGACGTCACGCAGAATGTCGCCATTCCCTTGCAGGTTGTCACAGCTTTGGCAGGTGAATGGGCCAGTGCCCGCTGCACGTCGCTGCTTTAGGGCGGCGATTATCGCACCAAAGGCTGTGCGTGGGCTGCCGGGGTTGGTGGCGTCATGCTGGATGTCAGCGTGGTCTGTATCCAACACCCCATCAGCAGTCTGATAATATCCACCCTCAGTCACTGTCAAAGCCACGATGCGTATCGCAGGATCGACCATCTGCGCGATGAGAGGTCCATTGTCTTCGGCCACGGCGACAAAATCGATCATCGATCCGGTGACTTCAGCGGACTTACCCGACGGATCAAGTTCGATCAAAGTAGTCAGGCAGTCTTGCGCCAATAACCGTTCGCGCTGTGCAGCGTCAGCCTCGCGCACACCAGCGCCCACAATTGCCCAGTCATGCGCCACCCCCTTGTCCATAAGGCGGTGCAGATACCATGCCTGATGGGCACGGTGAAAATTACCCAGACCGATATGCACAATACCAGCCGACAGGTCGGCACGATTATAGTTTGGACCGCGCACGCCTTCAGGCAGGTTGGCAAGGTTTTCGAGATTGAGGATCATTAGCTCATCCACTGTCCGCCGTCGACGTTATACGTCTGCGACACGATGTAATCAGAATCCGGGCAGGCAAGAAAAACCGCCATCCCGGTCAAATCGTCGGGAACGGCAAAACGGCCCGCAGGCACGCCCGCCTCGACTTCGGTTTTCTTCTGGCCAGGCGCTTTGCCTTCCAGTTTGGCAAACATCGCATCCACATGAATCCAATGTTCCCCGTCCACCACGCCAGGCGCGATGGCGTTCACGTTGATGCCGTGTTCGATCAGGTTTAAACCCGCCGATTGCGTCATCGAAATCACTGCTGCCTTGGTTGAACAATAGACAAGCACAAGTGGCTCACCCCGCCTGCCCGCTTGGCTGGCCATGTTGATGATCTTGCCGCCGTGACCTTGGGCAATCATCTGCTTGGCAGCAGCCTGCATAGTGAACAGAGTGCCCGCCACATTGACCGCATAAAGCGAGTCAAAGCTGTCGCGGGTGATGTCCACGGTTTGCGCAGCATCAAACAAAGCAGCGTTGTTAATCAGTATGTCCAGCTTGCCAGCCTGCGCCACGACAGACGCAAGGCACGCATCAATGCTGGCCTGATCGGACACATCAAGATGCACCGCGTAAGCGGCATCACCCAAAGCGGCAGCCGTTGCTTTTGCAGCATCAAAGTCGATGTCAGCAATCGCAACAGTTGCGCCTTCGGCAATATAACGCTTAGCAAAACCGCGCCCGATCCCGCGCGCAGCGCCCGTGATCAGGGCGGACTTGCCGTCCAGTCGTGTCATGCGAGTCGCAGGCCGTCTGCGCCAAAGCGGTGCATTTGCGTCAGGTCAGGCGAAACAAAGATCTTTTCGCCGTGCTGCGCTTCGATGTCCCCACTGATACGGACGGTCATCATGTCCATCAGACCCGTGTTGTGCACGTGGATAAACGTGTCCGAACCAAGGTGCTCTGCCACGCCAACAGTCCCTTCCCACAGACCTTCCGTCTTGGAAATCGTCAGGTGCTCAGGGCGCACGCCGATGGTGGTGGCATCATGCTTGGCAGCCTCGGGGCCTTCGATCAGGTTCATTTTGGGCGAGCCAATGAAGCCAGCCACGAACTTGTTGCGCGGTGCGTGATACAGATCAAGCGGGCTACCCACCTGTTCGATCACACCAGCCTGCAACACAACGATTTTGTCGGCCATAGTCATAGCCTCAACCTGGTCGTGGGTCACATAGATCATGGTCGTTGCAAGCTTCTTGTGCAGTTCCATGATCTCAAGACGCATGCCAACACGCAAAGCGGCATCAAGGTTTGACAGTGGTTCGTCAAACAAGAACGCGGACGGTTCGCGCACAATGGCACGGCCAATGGCCACACGCTGGCGCTGACCACCAGACAGTTGGCCCGGCTTGCGGTCCAGATAGTCGACAAGGTTCAAAGACTTCGCCGCGGCGTCAATTTTTGCCTTTTGCGTCTCTTCGTCTATGCCAGCCATCCGCATCGGAAACGCGATGTTTTTGCGCACAGTCATGTGCGGGTACAAAGCATAAGATTGGAACACCATCGCCAGACCACGTTTTGAGGGCGGCACTTCGGTCACATCTTCGTCGTCGATCTGAATGGCGCCTGCTGACAGGTCTTCGAGACCCGCAATCATCCGCAACAAAGTCGACTTGCCGCAGCCCGATGGGCCAACAAACACAACAAATTCGCCGTCTTCGATTTCAAGATCCAGCGGTGGAATGACTTCAACGTCACCAAAGACCTTATTTACTTTATCAAGTTGGATACGTCCCATACTCGTTTTTCCTTATTTCACGGCGCCGAAGGTCAAGCCTTGGACAAGTTGTTTTTGACAGAACCAGCCCAACACAACGATGGGGCCGACGGCGGCGGTCGAAACCGCAGATAGTCGTCCAAAGAACAGGCCTTCGGGCGCACGGTTACCTTCGATCAACTTGGACAAAGTCGCCGCGTCAATGGTGGTCAAACGCACAGTCCAATAGGCTTCGTTCCAGCAGAAGATAAATGCCAGCAAAGCAGTCGATGCGATCCCGCCCCACGCAAGGGGAACAAGGATTTCGCGCACTTCGCCCCACGTGTTCAGACCATCCATTTTACCGGCTTCGATAATGTCCTTAGGGATATCTTTGAAGTAGGTGAACAGCATCCAAATCACGATCGGCAGGTTGATCAGCGTCAAAACGATGATGATCAGAAAGTGCGTATCGAACAGATTAAGGCTTTTGGCCAAAAAGATCATTGGATACAGCACTGCCGCCGCAGGGAGCATCTTGGTGGATAGCATCCACATCAGAATGTCCTTGGTGCCCCGGCTAGGGTCAAAAGCCATGGCATAAGCACAAGGCACCCCGACGATCAGAGTCAGCAAAGTGGCTGAAACGGACGTAATGACTGAATTGGTCGCGAAGCGCCAATAGTCATAGTTTTCCGTCATGTTTGCGTAGTTTTCCAACGTCGGCGTGAACGAAAGCAGGAATTCTGGTTTCACCGCGTCCGCATCGGTTTTGAAGCTGGTCAAAACCATCCAAAAGATTGGAAAGAAAAAGGCCAGCGCCACAATCCATGCCAATACAGGCCATGCGATTTTTGAGAACTTAGTGGTTTCTGCAACAATTGCCATGATGCGTCCCCTTATTCCATGAGTGTCTTGCCAACCATACGCAGCAAGAAGATAGCTACGATGTTGGCGAGGATGACGGCGAAAATGCCTGTGGCACTTGCAGACCCGATATTGTTGTTCGAAAGTTCCCCAATCAGATACGGCAGGTTTTTGTTACCGTTGCCGCGGCTGACGATCTCAATCTCAGCGTATAGAGACAGGTGGAAAATCGCTTGGATCATAACCACAATCGCGATGGGGCGACCAAGGTGGGGTAGCGTCAAAAAGCGGAACTGTGACCACTTGCTGGCACCATCCAAAATGGCGGCCTCTTTCTGTTGCTGATCCTCGGATTGCAGCGACGTCATAAAGATGAGGATGGCAAAGGGCGTCCATTGCCACGTGACCATCATGATAACCGCAATGGAAGATGTCTGCGTCGCACGGAACGATACCGGATTAAATTCAGGCCAGAGCGAGAAGAAGCCACCAACAATAGGCGCGTTCTGCAGACCAGCGATGATATCATTGATACTGCCAACGGCGATGCCTTGAAGGCCAAGAACCGGATCAAGGATCATGTTGATCCACAAAACCGCGTTTACCGCCGGCATCACAAAGAAGGGTGAAATCAACAATACACGCACAACACCAAGCCCAACGAAGGTACGATTGACGAGCACGGCGATCAAAACGCCCAAAATTACAGTCAAGAACAGGATGCTACAGACGATGATCAGACTGTTCTGGATAGCTAGCCAAAAGCTGTCATTGTTCCAGACAAATTGGTAGTTACCAAAGCCTCGCCAATTGTCAAAAGATGGCGTCGTCCATTCCGGTCGTCGCGTACTGTTCAGCACGTAGCGGATGAACGAGAAGAATAGCGTCATGCCCAAAGGCACCAACATCCACACGAGCAAAAGCAGCACCGCGGGAGTTTGAAGAAGTCGGGGGATCGTTCTATTTGCCATGTTTTCAGTCTTTCAGCAGGGTGAACGCAACTATGCGAAGAATCGCAACATACCACGTGCCACCAGCGCTGAGGTACAAACCAAAGAAGATGGGCGTGATGTGTAAACTTGATGGATAGTTTTAATGATTAGAAAAGTGAAAGGCCCGGACAAGCCGGGCCTTTCGCCGAAGAGTCTAACTTAGTAGCCAGCTTCAGTCATGATCGCTGCGGCAGCGGACTGCGCGGCGGCCAAAGCATCGTCAACCGACTTCGCACCGGAAAGGGCAGCAGCCATTTCTTGTGCAACAGCAGAACCCACTTCTGGGAACTCAGGGATCGCAGCAAACTGAACACCTACGTAAGGCTTGATGGCAGTCGCTTCAGGAGCAGCAGAGTTGATCGCTGCCAGTTCGGCAGACGCAAAGCCAGCTGCGGCCTGGAACTCAGGGATCGCATATGTGGAAGTACGTGTACCTGTTGGAACAGAACCCCAACCGAAGTCTGGATGGTTGCCAACGGCTTTGATGTACTCTTTGGACGTTGCCCACTCGATGAAGGCTTTTGCTTCCGGAGCAGTGTCTGTGCCCGCAGGAACAGCCATTGCCCATGCCCACAACCAGTTCGCGCCCACTGGGTTACCAGCGTTTGGAGACTGAGCGTATGCAACACCGTCTACTTCCAAGAAGGAAGCGGCGATTGTCGCGTCGATCCACATGCCACACTTGCCTTCGTTGTAAAGAGCAAGGATCTCGTTGAAGGAGTTACCTTCAGAGCCGGGAGGGCCGTAGTTGCCCAGCAGGTCAACGTAGAAGTTGATGGCTGCTTTCCACTCGTCGCTGTCCAGAGTTGGTTTGAAGTCAGCGTCGAACCATGCGCCACCAAAGGAGTTCACAACAGTTGTGATGAACGCCATGTTGTCGCCCCAACCTG
>CAZJAW010000206.1:0-5114 GCA_964544035.1 uncultured Rhodobacterales bacterium | reverse complement strand
CCTAAAAGCCAAGGCCAAGGCTGCAGGCCTTTGGAACTTCTGGTTGACTGACAGCGACAAAGGTATCGGCCTGACCACTGTGGAATATGCGCACTTCGCCGAAGAGATGGGCAAGACACCATTGGGCGCAGAGGTGTTCAATTGCTCGGCTCCGGATACGGGCAACATGGAAGTGTTTGAACGCTACGGCACGGATGCGATGAAGCGCGACTGGCTCGCGCCCTTGCTGGAGGGGAAAATTCGTTCAGCGTACCTGATGACAGAGCCTGATGTGGCGTCCTCGGATGCGACCAATATCTCGATGTCCTGCGTGCGAGATGGTGACGAATACGTTCTGAACGGCGAAAAGTATTGGGCCAGCGGTGCCGGTGATCCGCGCTGCAAAGTCTACATCGTTATGGTCAAGACCCAAGGTGACGAGGCCCCGAAACACAAACGCCAATCGATGATTGTGGTGCCAGCGGGGACTGAGGGTATCGAAATTTTGCGCCCCATGATGGTGTATGGCCATGATGATGCGCCGCACGGCCACATGCATATCCGATTTACCGATGTGCGTGTCCCGGCGGAAAACCTGCTTTTGGGTGAAGGGCGCGGGTTTGAAATTTCGCAAGGCCGCCTTGGCCCCGGACGTATCCATCACTGCATGCGTGCGATCGGTCAGGCCGAAGCGGCGCTGGAATTAATGTGCAAACGCTCGATTTCGAAAGAAGCGTTTGGAAAGCCGCTTGCGCAATTGGGCGCGAACTATGACATCATCGCCGAGTGCCGGATGGAGATCGAAATGGCGCGGCTTTTGTGCCTAAAGGCGGCGTGGATGATGGATCAGGGCGATGCGCGTGCTGCCGCACCTTGGATCAGCCAGATCAAAGTCATCGCACCGCGCGTATCGCTCAAGGTGATTGACGAGGCAGTGCAGATGCATGGCGGGCAGGGAATTTCTCAGGACACACCACTGGCCCACGCCTGGACCCATCAGCGTACGTTGCGACTTGCGGATGGACCGGATGCGGTTCATCGCCGTCAGGTGGCACGTGCAGAGCTGAAGAAATATACCCAGCGCGCGATGTAAAAGAACATCATGACGGCATCAGGTTGGGTGTTTTCACACTGATCTAATGGTGCGCGTTTGGTGCATCCATCGCGAACCGGCTTTGTTTTCTGACCAGTGATCGCGCCGAAAAATGCTTGCATGACCTACAATTCGCGCTGCTAATACGCGGATGATCCTGAATTTGGCTGCGTTGTGAAAGACCTCGCCCCCGACATATTGCCTTTGCGCCCCCCCGACACGGTGATGCGCCTAAGCCGCATGGGGGTCATGATGCCCACGCGTCTTAGTTTTCTGCGGGTGTTGGTGCGGCGTTTGTGCGCGGAACAAGCTAAAGTCACACGCCCCCACTGGGACATGTGCGCAGATGGCTATGGCCAAGCGGTTTATTCCGTTGATTTGGCAGGTCATACCTATTCGTTGGTCGCGATTTCGAATGACTTGCCTGCTGATCAGCGCAGCGACCGCGTGATCGCGACCGCTTGGGATGCGGCTTTTGTGCTGTATGACGGCATACCTGACAAAAAAGAAATTGCTCGGATCGCGGCGAACGCTCCGTTGCAAGAAGCCGGACGCTTTAGCCCGCGTGATCTGGTGCTGAGCCGGGCAAACAAATCTGTGCGCGTGTGGGACGCAACTGTTGCTGCGTTGAAACAAGGCGCGCAACCGGACGTCTCTTTGATACGCGACATCGGATATTTGATGCGCACGACGGCTGTATATGGCAACGGTAAATTTGGCATCGCAGATCGCCATTTGATTGCTGATCGACCGGGGATAGATGCGCCTTTTGCCGTCGAAATGCTGGCTGTTTATCTGATCCGACACTTCACACTCGATCTTGTACAACATGTGGGGCAGGGGCGGTTGGGCCGCTCTGTGGCGCGCCACATTGGGATAGGCAACGCAACTGGGTTGGGGATGGCACCGTTTCTTGTGACGCACCCTGTCCTACTTAACAATTGGATGCTGGCACGTGAAACGGCGCTGGCGCGCGTCCGCAGTGTTGATCATCTGGACGCACCCCGACGTGCGCGCATCGCGGACCTGACTAAGCGCGTCGAAAAGCACCTTAGTCAATGGCACGTCCCGGCTGACGAACACGACGAAATTCTACGTCAGTTGGAAACAGACTGGGCCAACTTTGCACCACATCTCAGCGCGTTAGATGGACCGCGACCCATCGACAGGCTTTGGAAAGTGTCTGAAAGCCAAAGTGTTCCTTTGCAAGAACTGCTGGTCGCGCTGTTAATCGAAGCCTTCCCCGAACAGGTCGACGGGCTTGCAGAATGCATGGGCGATCCATTTGGCGCGCTGGTTGCGCCATTTGCGGGCACGGACGCTTTGCGCGCGGCGATCTCTCAGGACTGGCATTGGGCCTTGCCGCTGAATTATGCCAAACCAGATGAATGTCGCCGCTTTTGGTATGTCAGCGCGGCCAAGCTGGAACCTCGCATCGGGGACAGGTTTGCGGACGCAGGCGCAGAGTTGGAAACGCCGCTGGATGTCGCGCGACGTGTCGCTGCATTAAACGCCGACCTGCCGGAGCAGGATCAGCCCGTCTCGGCATTTCTTGCAGATCACCCCGATCACGCATTCGCTGTCAGCCGGGTGGCATCGCAGGCTCAATACCCTTATAGCGAAATTCGCGATAATCTCATCGCTGCGACATGTCGCCCTATTGATATGTTGCGTTGCAAACTAAGTTATTTTGGAGCGACACATTTTGACCCAAAGTCTGAGCTATGGACCCGTATCACGCTGGCACAGGGCGCACCTTTGGGGGATGAACTGTCGCCGGATTTAGACGATTGGTGGTTGCCAGTATTATGAAGACAGAAGCATCTTGGACGGAATTACACGCGCTTGCAGTCAAAGCGGCCACCGGGGCAGGCGTGCCTGCAGCGCAGGCGCTTGCCTTTGGTGCAATGCTGCCACGCCATTTGGCCGAGGGCGGTTCAGAGAAACTGCTGGCCGACGCATTGCAATCGCCTGACATGATCGTGTCCCTGGCCCATCAGGTCGAAACCATGATCGAAGGCGCATCCCTTTCGCCGCGTCTTGTGACGGCGCAAAACCCGGATGCAGGACAGCGTGCGTTGCTCGTCAGCTGGTTGGCCAGCCTGCCATGTCAGGCTGAGATTGTAGCTCTTCCCGATGGCGTGCAGGCATATCTGTCACTGACGGCTCCAAGTAGCCGAGAACGACCCGCACGCATCACCATCAGCAGTGATCTGTTTGCGCAGTTGGAAAAATTGGCGGCACTCACCTATGTTCCCGATAGCGAAGCATCACGCGCCGCTGGGGCCGGGGTCGGCGCGATGGTGCTGGACTAACCGCACGTCTCTGCCTTTGGCATATCAGGCTGATGGGTGCGGTGGCATTGGACGGCTGGCCAAGGCCGTGTCATCCCCGTCAAATGGGTCTTCGGCGTAGGTCACCTGAGCAAGGTACAACCCCATAGATGCCGCTACTGTCCCACAAGCCGAACGGGTACGCGCAGCCAGTGCTTCTTTGACGTGATCGGGGGACCAAGACCCCGCGCCAACGCGTTCCAGTGTCCCAACAAAGCTTCGCACCTGATTGTGCAGGAACGACCGCGCGCGCACGTCAAATTGAATCTCGGTGCCATGCGCGCCTTCGACGCGCGCAATATCAAGGCGCTCTAACGTTTTGACCGGGGTTTGCGCCTGACAAATCGTAGAACGAAACGTCGTAAAGTCATGGTTGCCCAGCAAATGCGCAGCCCCGGCCTGCATGGCCTCAACGTCAAGGTGATGTTTGACGTGCCATACCAAACCCTTGAGGTGCGTCGCAGGCGCGCGCCGCATTAGGATACGGTAGGTGTAACGCCGCTCAAGCGCGCTAAACCGCGCATGCCACTCGGGCGCTACACGCGCGCAATCTACGATGGCCACTGGCACCCTGTGCAAATGGAAATTTAACGCCTCTGACAGGCGAAACGGCGCCCAGTCGCGTTCCAGATCGCAGTGGGCGACCTGAGCCAGCGCATGCACCCCAGCATCTGTGCGCCCGGCTGCTGCAATATTGTGCGGGCCCGGTTCGAGCTTGGCCAAAGCTTCTTCGATTGCGCCCTGTACCGAGGGGCGATCGTTCTGGCGCTGCCACCCCGAAAAGGGCGCGCCGTGATATTCGATTTTCAAAGCATAACGTGGCATGGCCGCCCCCTATCGCCAAATGCGCGCCCAATCAACGGGGTACAAAAGCCTGCGCACATCTGTTCTAGGGCAGTGCCCCCGTGTACCGGTTAAAAAAAAACAACAACTTCTGTTCGACAAATAGGTTTGTCGCAGAAAAGGGGAGACTTCGGCCATGAGTCCCCGCACCACACTCTGGCGGTATACGCCACCGCACCTTATGTTCACCCGCAAGACCAAAGGAGAGCGCCACGTGGTTCTGACGACAATTGCCGACAGTGTACTGGACGTTGCACAGGGCATCTATGACACCGGCGCCGACCTTTTAGGCGAGCCGACGATCCGGCTGGGCGTTACGGGCCTTGCGCGTTCGGGCAAGACAGTGTTCATCACCTCGCTGGTCGCGAACCTGCTGGACCGCGGGCGCATGCCCCACCTTTTGGCCGCCAGCGAAGGGCGCATTGCAGCCGCCTTTTTGCAAACTCAACCTGACGACACCATTCCGCGCTTTGATTACGAGGCGCATATGGGTGCGCTGACTGATACGCCACCCCGTTGGCCCGACAGCACCCGCGCGGTCAGCGAATTGCGCGTGTCACTGCGGGTTAAACCCAACGGGCTGCTGGCGGGGTTGCAAGGGCCGCGCACCATCCATCTTGATATTATCGACTACCCCGGCGAATGGCTGCTTGATCTGGCATTGATGGAACAAAGCTATGACGAGTGGTCGGCCGCAACGTTGAAACGGTTGGACACGCGGCCCGTGGGCGCGGCCTACCTTTCGTTGGTCAAAGACACAGACGGCGCTGCGCGGCTTGATGAAGTCGAGGCAAAAAACCTAGCGCAAACCTTTACCAGTTATCTGAACGCGGCGCGCGAAGCAGGGTTTTACGACTGTACACCTG
>CAZJAW010000205.1:0-5125 GCA_964544035.1 uncultured Rhodobacterales bacterium | reverse complement strand
GGAAAACAGGCGCGTCTCGATCCATTCGCCGCCGCGTTTGATGTTTTCGGCATGTAGCACGGCCCAGATGTCATCTTCGCAGGTGGTGCCGTCGCCCACATTGGCGCGGGCAAAGTCCTCCATCTTGCGCACAGTCGTTTGGCACGCATGGTTGGCGCAGCGCATGGCAAGCAGTTCATCAGGCCCTTTGATGGCGCGGGATTTTTCGGTGACTTCTTCCCCATCCATGATCGCAAAGCCTTGGGCCTCTAGCGCATGCGCGCCGTGCAGCATGATCTTGTCCACGGCGAGTTGTGTGTGACCCGGTGCATGTTCTTCCAACAGTACGCGGACTTCGTTGGCAAAAGCGTCGGCCGACACATCGATTTTGTCCCCATTGGCAAAATAGAACATAGACGCGCCACCGCGCACCTCGCGCACCAGCGGATTGAAGCTGCTTAGGAATGGCGCGTTTTTGTAATCCCAGATCACCATGTAGCCGTCCGCACACAGCAACACTGCGCGGAATGGGTTGTGGGTGTTCCACAGCTGCATATTGGTGCTGTCGGTGGCGTAGCGGATATTGAGGGGGTCAAACATTAGCAAGCCGCCATAGCCGCGATCGACCACGTGTTGCGTTAGACGTTTCCAACGATATTCCCGCATAGCGGCCAAGTTTGGCAGGGCGAGGCCCGCGGCTTCCCATTCGGCAAAGGCGAGTGTCGTGGGGCCAATTTCGATCCGGTCTGCGTCATTCGGAGTGCCATCGCCAAGAGTTGCGCCGCGTGTCGGGTCGATCTTGCGGGTGTCGCGGTGGTGCTTGTTCATCGGCTTCCTCCCTTTGCCCAAGAGCGTGGCGTGGATTTTTCCCCTTTGTTTGTCGGTTTGCGACGTATTTTGGCGTCGTTTTCAACGCACGTAGGGTTTTACGGTATGGCAAGGCTTGACCCGCCGCCTGCGTCAGGCGACGAAAAGGGATGGCTGATCCGATCCTACAGACACGTTTGCCCAAAGACATGACCCAAGCGCGCGCGCTGCCTGGAATCCAGCCGGAACAGGGGCCTTGGTTGCGTGTGGACGAGGCCTATGGCGGTCAAATGGCGCGCCGGATCGCATTGCTGGATGGCGTACCGGAGCAGGTGCTTTATCGCGAAGATGCTTCTGATCCGGCAGCGCAGGAACTGTTGGCTGAGGCACTGGGCGCGATGCCGTCGCTTGGCTTTGTTGTTGAGGGCACGCACGTCACTTGCCCGGATGGGCGCCGCGTGGACGTGTCGTCCACCCCGCCGTTGGAGGCCTTGGGGCGATGTCTGCAAAGTGATTTTGTCATCATGGAAAGGCGCGGGGATCAGCATGTGCTGACTGGCGCTGTGCTGTGTTTTCCTGCCTCATGGTCTTTGGCAGAAAAAGCGGGCCGACCTTTGGTCGACATCCATATTCCGGTGACGGAGTACACCACGAACATGGCACGGCGCGTGCAACGGCTATTTGATGGTGTGCAAGTGGGGCGGCCTTTGTGGCGCTTTAATCAGCTGTGGTACCAAGACGCTGAATTGCATCAACCCCGGTCCGCGACGGAACCACGCCGGGTGGGGGCGCACCTACCCACAGGGCCCTATTACCGAAGTGAGCGGCAGACGCTGTTGCGCCTGCCGTTGAGTGGGGCCGTGATCTTTGTGATCCATACCTATGTGTTGGCGCGCGCTGACGTGCCCGACCTAACCTAACCCCCGGCCCAAGCGTCATCGATGACCACGTGGGGGTGCCCGTCCGAGGTTTTACGCGCTGATCGCCCATTTGCGTCGACCACGCAGTTTACTTGGCGTCTGACGTTCGAAAAATGTGCTGAGGTCACCACATCTATTGGAGCGTCAAACCGCAGAGTAAGGCGATGTTGCGTGTCGCCGACGCGGCTGGCGGTCTTGATCCGGCCCGCAAAGCGATGCCCCAAATAGCGCCCGGTGATGTGCTGACCGGGGGTGTAGGCTGGGTGCGGGTCGCCGTTTGCACGCGCATGAAGCGTGTTCCAATCGCGCGCGCCCCATTGTTTGGCAATGGCCTCAAGGGCTTGGGCGTGCGTGCAAGGTGTGCCTGCATCTTCAAGGGTGGTGCGCAGGCGTTTGGCTTGCGCTTTGAGGGCCGCGCGTGAGGGAAGGGGGATGTCCATATCCGTCTCCTTGTTCGCGGTCGCGTTGGTTGCCTAAGCGGGTCTGCGCGTTGCCGGGGCTGCGACCGGGGAAAGGATCGGTGCGTCAGGCTTCACCATTTATACGCAGGGCAGGGGCCTGAACCCTATGGATGCGTGACATAGGCGGGGTTTGTGCATTTGGCAAGTGGAGAGGGGGCCAGCCCCCGGCCTGCGGCCCCCCCGGAGTTTTTTTAGCAAGATGAACAGGGATCATCCATCGATGCGCGCGCCCATGATTGCGATGGCCTGTTGATAGACCGTGGCCGCATTCCACTGTTTGATCACAGCAAAGTTGGGTTGGCCCTCTTGGTACCCTCGGCCCGCCTTCCAACCTTTTTGGCGTAGGAAATTGGCTGTTGAGGCCAACGCATCTGTTTGGTTGTAAAAATCTACGCGGCCATCGCCATTGGCATCTACACCAAATTGCAGCGCATTGCCCGGCAGGAACTGGGTGTGGCCCAACTCTCCGTGTTTTGCGCCCTTTGTGGCACCGGTGATTGCACCTTGATCCACCAATTTTAACGCGCCGATGGCGTGCGGTTCAAAAAATGCAGAGCGGCGGCAATCATAGGTCAACGTCACAATGGCCGATACAACAGAACTGTCGCCCATAAAACCACCAAAGGCCGTTTCCATTCCATGAATGGCGATGATCACACCTGCGGGCACGCCGTATTGGCGTTCAAGGGCCGCATAGAACTGTGGATTGCGCGCCTTGCGCTTGCGCCCTTGGGCGACAATCGTGTCGGCTCCACGGACTTGCATAAATTTAGACAAGGTAAAGCGGAACGATTTTTGGTTGCGGTCCGCCGCAATTGTTCCATTTGCGTAGCGCGCTTGAGCAAGAGCCTCGAGACCGCGCTGCTTTACGCCTGCACGTTTGGCACTTTGGGCAAAGCCCGCTTTCCAAGCGTCAAAGCCGGCGCTGGTGTTGCCGCATTGTGCGTGTGCCCCTGTGGCCAAAGCCATCACTGCAGCCGCGATCCATCCGCGGCGTAGTATTGTTGTTGCTGTCATTTGCCCCATCTTTCACCAAAGTTCGTGGTGCACGATAGCGCGTCCATGCGACTGGACCCAAGTATTAACTTTTGTTTGTTTCTTAACCGACGAAACTCAGCATAAACTGTAATGACAAAATTACCGACGCGGCAACGCTCACACGCAAGCAGAATTGAGAAGTGGTCATTTAAAGTTCTTTCTTTACAAGAAAAGGTGCGCCACCCAGACGACCCCCGCGCTACTTTTCAAAGGCGACGTTGCGCCCGCAAGCGGCAAATTTATGTCGTGGGTGTGAGCCGCATTAATCGGCAAAAACTCGCCGAATTTCACCGCTTTAACTGATTTTTGCCGATAGCCCGCAGCCATAAAACTATAAAATTCCCGCATGGCGATAAAGACCGGCAGCAAGAATTGGATCAGCGCGAATGCGGGCTGGGCATATGTTGCCACCGCTCTCGAGATTTATTGCGCTGACGGGTATCGCGGCACCCAAGTTACGTTAACCAGAATACATTCATGTTACGGCGATGCAGGTTAACAATCGCCCCTCGGCGGCGCGTCGTTGCGACTTTTTGATACGACAAAGGGCGCTCCTTCGGAGGCGCCCTTACAAGTTCAATCAGCCACCAGGTTCCGCGCCACATCCGTGGTGCAGAAGTCCAAAAGGTGGTTGGTTTCATTTGGTCAAAATGTATGCGCCCTCCAGCGTTTCGACGTCGTTTGCGAAATCTACGAATGGGTCCACAAGTTCATTCGCGATCTCACTGGTGTTAAAAGGTGCGACTGCGCCTGCTTGCACCAAGTAGGTCTCGTCCCGTACCATCACTTGATACGTGTCTGTCGGGACAAGCGCTGACACTGCAGCAAATCCAAGCACAGCTATTACCAAAGGTAATCCATGACGCACCGCAGGGGTGTCAAAAAGTTCGTTGGCGTAGTCGCTGAATGACGGAGCCGCCGAGTTGCGCGGCAATGTACCAAGGTCAGCCATCTGTTCAGGGGCCAACGTGGGCTCACCTGCTAACAGTTTTTCGGGAGCCGCGGCTTTTATCCGAGCGACACGTTCCTGAAAGCCTTCCATTCCATCTGTCATAGCGCACCTGTGCTGCGTTGCTTGGCCAATTGATGCGAAACAACCTAGGCAGGAATTTGACACAACTTAGGGTTTGTTCGGGCGCATAAAAAAAGAGCGCCTCAATCGAGGCGCTCCTTCAGTTTCAACTGCCAGAGAGGATCAGCAGCTGTAGTACATACCGAACTCAACCGGGTGAGGGGTGTGCTCATAAGTTGTGATTTCTTCCATCTTCAGGTCGATATAGCCTTCGATCTGGTCTTTGGTGAACACGTCACCGGCCAGCAAGAAGTCCATGTCGGCTTTCAGCTCTTCCATTGCTTCGCGCAAGGAACCACAGACCGTTGGGATGCCGGCCAATTCTTCTGGTGGCAGATCATACAAGTCTTTGTCGGAAGGCTCACCTGGGTGAATCTTGTTTTGGATGCCGTCAAGGCCAGCCATCAACAGTGCCGCAAAGCACAGGTATGGGTTGGCGGATGGATCAGGGAAACGAGCCTCAACGCGCTTGGCTTTGGGGCTTTCGGTCCATGGGATCCGCACACAGCCCGAACGGTTGCGGGCAGAATAGGCGCGCAGAACAGGCGCTTCAAACCCTGGGATCAGGCGTTTGTAGCTGTTGGTTGATGGGTTGGTGAACGCGTTCAACGCTTTGGCGTGCTTCAGGATGCCACCGATGAAGAACAGTGCCTCGTCCGATAGATCCGCGTATTTGTCGCCAGCGAACAGGGGCTTGCCGTCTTTCCAGATCGACATGTTTACGTGCATGCCGGTGCCATTGTCGCCCGCGATGGGCTTTGGCATGAAGGTTGCGGACTTGCCGTAAGCGTGGGCCACGTTGTGGATCACGTATTTGTATTTCTGCAGCTCGTCGGCCTGCTTGGTCA
>CAZJAW010000204.1:0-5164 GCA_964544035.1 uncultured Rhodobacterales bacterium | reverse complement strand
GCCACATGACTGTCGCTGCGGACAGGACAATGGGTTTTGCCATCGCGAAACTGCGTGATTTAGGGGGGAAGCCGTGAATTTTTGCGCATTTTCCCGAGTTTTCAGGGTATTGGCGCTTGGGCGACTTTTTGCGCGCTGAGTTGGCTGCGCGCTTTGCCGCCCAGAATATGGGGAAAATCGGCCATTTTGTGCACTTCGGCACACAAGCAATCACAACCGAGTTAATTTCGCCGGTTTGGTTTCAAGCCACCAATTGCCACACTAAGCCAGCGATGATCGACCCGCAGAGTGCAAAGCCAAGGTAAGCCGCGAAAACGCGCGGTTTGACCAATGCCCAGACGGCGATGGCGGCGGGAATACAGCTAACACCACCTGCGATCATGAAAGACATCGCCGCACCGTGTGACATGCCCTGTTCCAGAAGTTCGGCGACCAGTGGAGCTGCGGCATACCCGTTCAAATAGGCGGGCATCCCGACGACCGCGCCCAAGATCACGGTGCCTAGGCCGCTTCCGCCCAGTACATTCGCGATGAGGTCCGCAGGCATGTAGTGCACCATCAAGGCCTCGATCACATAAGCTAAGGTGAGCCATTTTAGCAAAAACAGCGCGTTTTCTATGCCTGTATCTCGGAAGGTCTGCACGCGGTCCTTATCGGCCCAGAATTTCCATACAGGCGTCGCAGAAAACGGCTGTTTCACGCCGCAGCATCCGCCTGCGTGAGATTTTTCGCGCAATGGATTGGTAAAGACGGGCGTTTTGGACAAGGCCAGTGTTCCAAATCCACCTAATATGCCCAAGCCCACAGCGGCCAGCGTCTTGGCCATTGCAAATTCTAATCCGATGGCCCCCGTGGTGATCGCAAACATCGCTGGATCCATAAGCGGAGAGGCCAGCCAGAACGCCATCACAGCGCCAAGCGGTGCGCCGACGGCCAGCAAAGCGGCGATAAATGGGATAACTTCGCACGAACAAAACGGCGACAGGCCGCCCAGTAATGCGGCCATGACGATCATGCGAGCGGTGTTGCCGTTGAACGCCTTGGCCAGCAGGTTTTCTGCCCCCGTCGCCTTAAGGTAGGCCACTGCCAACACCGCAAAAAGGATGAAGGGCGCAGTGCCAGCCAATGCCTTGGCCGTAAAGGCAACTGTTGCACCGAACTGTGCGGGATCAAAGAGCGCGACCAGTGCCAGCAGCGCAGCAGAAAACGCCCATGCCCCGCTGATATGCTTGCGCCATTGAAGGGTTGGCGGCGTTGTCGTGGTCTCAGCCATGGTCATTTTCCTCATGCGGGGTTGCGCTGTCGGCGCAACATTCGGTCAGCAAAAAAGTCGACAAGCTCTGCACTTGATCAAAGGCCACGGCCGCGCAGATGATCGAGCGACCTTGGCGCACTTGTGTCACAAGGCCTGCCGTCGCCAGAATTTTTACGTGATGAGTGAGGGTCGATCCGGTGACGCCAGTGCGCGTGCCTAACTCACCGATGCTTAGCCCTTCGGGGCCGGCGCGCACGAGGGTGCGCAAAACGGACAAGCGTTGTTCGGACCCAAGAGCCGCAAAGGCGCTGGCGGCGTGAGTCAGATCGAGCGGCGGGGGCGATTCTATTTTCATATTTCTAGATGTATCGAAATAAAGGTGTTCCGCCAAACGTTATTTCGATAAAGTTCGAAATGAAAGCCGAAGGCTGCATTGAGGCTCTGAAGCTTGAATTCTCCTCCTCCATCCGCCACCGTTTCGCACAGGAGGGCTTATGACAGTTGAGACGTCTAAAGAGCGGTGTGGCCGATTGCCCCGTCAGGTTCACTAGGACCATGACGCAAGACTTACAGACATTATTAACGCAGATGCGGACGTGCACGTTGTGCAAAGATTTACCACTAGGGCCAAAGCCCATCTTTCAATTGGATGCGCGCGCCAAAGTTCTGATCGTGGGGCAAGCACCGGGACGTATCACGCATGAAAAGGGGCGCCCCTTTGATGACCCGTCCGGAGAGCGCTTGCGCACATGGCTTGGGGTGGACAGGCCAACCTTTTACGACGACCCTCGGATTGGGATTTTTCCTATGGGGCTGTGCTTTCCGGGAACCGGTTCCAGTGGTGACAAGCCACCGCCGCCAATTTGTGCACAGACGTGGCGCGCACCGGTCTTGGAGAATTTGCAAACCGTTGAACTGACCCTTGTGCTAGGGGCCTATGCGATTGCATGGCATCTGCCACATCTTAAAGGCAGTTCTGTGGTGGAGTCTGTCCGGCATGCGTCGGAGGGGCAAGATGGGGTGTTTGTGTTGCCGCATCCAAGCCCAAGGAACAACCGATGGCTCCGGCAGAATCCGTGGTTCGAAATGGATGTGGTGCCGCGCATTCAGCGCAAAGTTCAGCAATGCTTGTCTTGACGCGCGGGGTGAAAACCCGTGGCATGCCCTTGCCTCATCCGCCTGCGCACACTACCGCAGAATTGTAGAAATCCCTGTGGCGTGTTTTGCGCTGCATCCGTTTGAAAGAAGATCTTGCATGACCCAGACTCCGCTGGACCTTGCCCATGTTGCGATGCAGGCAGCACCCGATGACGATGCCATGCGTTTGCGGTTTTTTGAACGGCTGGGGGATGCGGAGCTCTTTATGCTGCTAGAGGGTGAACCTGTGGGCGAGGCCGTGACACCACAAATTTTTGATCCCGGCACGGGATCAATTGTGTTGGTGATTGACCGCGAAGAACGGCTCACTCAGTTTGTCGGGGCCGAAGCGCCCTATGCGGCACTTTCAGGGCGGTTGATTGTTGGGCTTTTGGCAGAGCAGGGCTTGGGGCTGGGGTTGAACCTTGACGTGGCACCTTCGTCCTTTCTGTTGGACAGCGATGGGGTTCAATGGCTGGCGCAGACGCTTGGTCATGGTCCGGACGAAATCGAGGCACGACTGGATGAAATTTCGGCGCCTACGGGTTTGCCCGACACATTGCTCACGGCGTTGGATGCGAAGCTGGCGACGGCAACTGGATTGGCACAAATGGCCTATCTGGTGGCCAGCGTAGATTCTGAAGGCAAGCGTTCGCACTTGCTGGCCTTTGTCGGTGCCGCTTCGGGGGCGGAGGCGGCATTGGCGCGCGCAGCGTCCGAGGCACTAACCTTTTCGGGCATTGAAGCCGGGGCAATGGATGTTGGATTCTTTGATGCCAAGGATCCCGTGGCAGCTCGGCTTGCACGCGTGGGTTTGCGCTTTGATCTGCCTCAACCTGCCCCGGCAAGTGTGCCTGACACTTCCGCCCCTGGCTCTGATCCTGACCGCCCACCACGTTTGCGCTGAGTGTTTGTATCACGAACGAATTGCCGCTGGTCACATACTTGCGAGCACGGCTGACACAGAGAGCAATCCGCATCTATATTACGTCAACGGCGGGCACCCCGCCAAAGTAACACTGACTCGATTCCAATCTGTTCAAAGGATCATGGCTGATGATGAACCGCTTCACTCTGACTCTGGCCGCTGCCGCCAGCGCGCTGACTTTCGCCACAGCAGCCTTTGCTGGGCCGCAGTACATTGACCGTACTGGCTATGCTGCGTCGGGGTATGACGTGGTGGCGTATTTTTCCCTTACTCAGGTGCCTGTTGGACAAACGCAAGCCCGTCCAGTGCCCGGTAATGCGGACATCACGGCAGAATACAACGGCGCAAAATTTGCATTCTCTTCGACGGAAAATCGCGACACATTCCTTGCAAACCCTGCTAAATACGCACCGCAATATGATGGCCACTGCGCCTATGGGGTTGCACAAGGCAACAAAGTTCCCGCCAACCCGAACCTGTGGCGCATTGTAGATGGAAAGTTGTACCTGAACATCACGGTCGACATTGAAGACTATTGGGAAGACAATATTCCCGGCAATCTTAAGAAATCTGAAAGAAATTGGGTGTCGCTGGAACGCCGACGGGCGTCCAGGGACCGGATTCCTCAGTTTAAGAGTTCAGCGCCAGAAAAGTAGGACAAAACCAATGACAGACAGCCCAACGACCAATTCCGCACAAGGCGCGCGTCCGACACGTTTGGGGCGCCGGGCATTTATTCTTGGCAGTGGGACTGCGATTGCGGGCGGGGCGATGTTCGCCTCTTATTGGTTTAACATTGGGGCGCAAGCCAGTGGCGAAGGTGTGTTGAGCACGCCAGACGCGCACCGTGCAGCTGTTTCCGGAGATGTTCTGTTGGTCGACATCCGCCGCCCGGATGAATGGCAACACACTGGCGTGGGCGAGGGTGCCATGCCGCTTGATATGCGACGCAAAGACTTCACCGATGTGCTGCTCGAACGTACAAAGGGACGCACCGATACGCCGGTTGCATTGATCTGTGCGCGTGGCGTGCGTTCACGTGCGATGACGGCGCGGCTGCAACGGGCAGGGTTCACAAACATCATCGATGTGCCCGAAGGTATGTTGGGATCAGGCGCGGGGCCGGGATGGCTGAAACGTGACCTGCCGATCGTGGTTTGGAAGCCTGAATAAAAACTGTCCACCCACTGTTTTTAGGTTTGATCGTCGCGGTCGCCTTTGCTCGAAAATCTGCCAAAAGCTCCTCACGATCTAGCCGCTTGATGTTTTGTCGCGAAGTCGCTGGTGCTTTGGGCAACGTCGGTGGCATAAGCTGCACAATCGCCCAATTGTCGGCTATGATCGCTGCATGACGAATTCTCGAACACCTGTGTCGTTCATTGCCACTGACCAACCTGAAAAGGCGCGCGACTTCTACGCTGATGTGCTTGGTCTGCGGCTTATTGAGGCATCCCCATTTGCTTTGGTTTTTGGCGACGGCGCTCATGTGCTTCGGGTTCAGATCGTTCCTGAGTTGTCAGTTGCGGCACACACGATGCATGGTTGGCAAACTAAAAACATCCAAAAAGAGATTGCTGAATTGACCGCCAAGGGGGTGCGTTTCGAGGTGTTTGATCAACTGCCCCAAGATAAAAACGGGGTTTGGACAACTCCTGAGGGTCACAGGGTGGCCTGGTTCAAGGACCCAAGCGGCAACGTGTTGTCGTTGACTGAATATACCGACGCATAAAAGGGCATGGTGTTGGTCACGGTGTGCGAAGTCACCAAGAACGCCCGACCTTAAACATGAATCACCAATACCCTGCCATGCTACGCATTCTCGGGACATTGGCGATACGTGGTGT
>CAZJAW010000203.1:0-5171 GCA_964544035.1 uncultured Rhodobacterales bacterium | reverse complement strand
GCAATGGGCTGGGTGGGCAGATGATAATTTGCGGCGCGTCTGTGTTTTGCTGCGTGGTCAATTTTGCCAACTCGCGCAAAAGCGCTGTGTTGCCGTTCATCTTCCAATTGCCTGCCGCCAGTTTTCTGCGCATTGCGCTGTCCTTTCGTCGTGTTCGCAATCGTCCTAGCATTGAGGTCACCGCTGCGCTAGGCCTGCGCCGGGTGGAACCTATTTGGGAGGGGGCGATGATCCCACGGATTGATGCAGCTTTGTTGGTGCGCGGCGATACCGGCAGTCTTGAAGCTTTGCGTGACGCAGCCACAGGGGTCGGTTTTGCGACGGTTTTCAACACGACCATCAGTGCGGGGCAGGTGCACGAAGTTCTTGATACCTATCGACAGTTTTTCAAAAGTGCGCATGCGGACAAAGAAGCACTTGATATGGCGCGCACCGGCGCCAATCGAGGTTGGGGTGCGGCGGGATCTGAGCAGGTGGACCCTGACGCCAATCCGGATTTCAAGCAGTTCTTTGACGTCGGATTTGAATTGCCTGTTGGCCACCCTCTGAGTGATAAAACTGTCTATGCACCGAACCAGTGGCCAAAAAATGACAGGTTTCGCGCTGTAATTTCAGACTACTATGCGGCCGCGTGTGATGTGTCTTTTGACGTTCTGCGTGCCATTGCGCGGTGTTTAGGCGCGGATGCAGGATATTTTGATGCGGCGTTTCTGAGGCCAATGGCGTTGCTGCGCGGCAATTTTTACCCCAGCCGTCCGGCATGGGCGACCGAGCGGGATTTTGGGATCGCCACGCATACGGATTACGGCTGCCTGACTTTGCTGGCAACGGATGGGTCTTCTGGTTTGGAAGTGCGCAAGCGCGGCGGCGGTTGGATTCCGCTTTCGGCCCCGCCCGGCGAATTTGTGATCAACTTTGGCGAGATGCTGGAATTTTGGACAAGTGGTCAGGTCAAAGCCACCCCGCACCGGGTTGTAGGCGGCGATGCAGAGCGGATATCTGTGCCGATGTTCTTTAACCCATCTTATGATACAAATGTTGCACCCAGCGGGCAGGCGGCGATTTTAGCGGGCGAGCATCTTAGCGCGCGGTTCAACGAAACCTACGTTCATTTGCAAGATAAATCATGAAGCTACAGGGCGATCTTGAAGTCGAGATCGCGCGTGTTTGGGCCGGTCAGAATGATGGTGCCCATGACATTTGGCATCTGCGGCGCGTGTGGGCCAATTGCTCGCGCATCGCTGATCAGTTGGACCGGGATGTTGATCGCGACGTGTTGCTGATCGCCTCGTATTTGCATGACATCGTAAATTTGCCGAAAGACGATGCGCGCCGCAAGGATGCGGCAGATTTGTCCGCACAACATGCCATAGCTTGGATGACCCAGCGCGCCCTGCCAGATGCGCAGGCCGTGGCCTATGCCATCCGTGCGCACAGCTATTCGGCCAATGCCCCTTGCCAGACGCTTGAGGCTCAAATCCTGCAAGATGCGGATCGCCTGGAGGCGTTGGGGGCTATAGGCATTGCGCGTTGCTTCAATGTGGCGGGACAGATGGGGGCCGGTTTGGTGCATGGTGGGGATCCCTTGGCGCAGGCGCGTGCACTGGATGACCGCGCCTATGCGCTGGATCATTTTGAAACAAAGCTGTTTGGGATTGCAAAGACGCTGAACACGGCACCCGCGCAGCAGATGGCGACGCAAAGAGTGGAAGTCATGCGTGCGTTTGTTGCACAGTTGGTGGATGAAGCAACGGTTTAGACGTTAAAGATGGCGCAAAGCCTGTGTGGCCAGCGCGCTGGCTTCTTCAGCGTCATCCAATGCGGTGTCGGGGAGGTGCCAATAGGGCATATGCGTGGGGCTGCCATCTTTTCGGGTGTAAGCCCAGCGCTCAAGGCCCATCTCTTCGAATTGGGATTGCATGGGGCCAACCCCTTTGACCAAAATACGCCCATCCGACATCACAATGGCAAAGATTACACCGTCGCAATAGATCGACAAACCGCCAAACATTTTACGTGTCGTAAGGGGGCCGAGCGGGGCAAAAAGATCAAGCGCGTGTTCGATCTCTTCGCGCGAAAGGGCCATGTCAGGCGCTGCGTTCCGCGTTCAATTCGGCGACGTCTTTGAAGCTGATCGATTCACCGCATCCACATGCGTCAGACACATTCGGGTTGTTGAACTTGAAGCCGGATTCCAGCAGCGAAGTTTCATAGTCGATCTCAGTTCCGAATAGGAACATCTGCGCCATGGGTGCAATCAGGACCCGTGCGCCGTCTTGCTCGACCACTTCATCGTTGGGGTCGGTCTCATCAACATATTCCATGGTGTATTCCATGCCCGCACAGCCGCCTTTTTTGACGCCGATGCGCAGGCCGGAATGGCCTTTGTTGTCCATCAGCTTGGCGATGTGCGCTGCGGCGCGTTCGGTGATGCTGACGGCCTGTTTGCCGGGGATCGAGAACATGGGATCTGCCTGTTGCTAGGGTAAGTCTAAAGTAGGGCTTCGGTTGTCATCCCGCAAGGGGTGCGATCCTTGCAAAGGCTGGCGAAGGCCGCGTGACAGTGCATCCAATGCAGCGCGTATGGCAGGATCATGGCGGGTGTCTTGGTGACAGACCAACCATTCTTCGGAAGTGAGGGCATCGATTGCTTCTGACACTTTAATAAGGTCTGTCATGTAATCCCCTGCAAAGGTAGGTAAAATTACGCGGCCAACACCCCCGCGTGCCATAGCCACGCGGATATTTGGATCGTTGGATGTCGCGACCAAATCAGACCCGTGGTGTGTCATGGTCCACGCCTCTGACGGCGAAGCTGCTGTGTCGTCGCTGGGCCCGATCCAGCCTGCGACGTCTTTTGATGCAGCATAAACTGCGTATTCCACAGTGCCTGTGCGCTTACCTGCCAACCACGGGTGCGTCGGGCGGCGGTTGCGTATGCCGATATCGACTTCGCGCCGTTCGATGTCCAAATCTTGATTGCTGGTTGCGAATTCCGGCGTCCAAGGCGCGTTTGGTGTCCAATACTCGGGCAGGGTGCGCGCCAGTCTTTCTGATGTCCATGTACCGGCAGAGATACGCACGCGCGGCGGCCCGGACTGAGCTGCGGACCAATGGGCGATGTCGCGTGCGGCAGCTTCCATCTTTTTGGCGCGTTCCAGCAGGGCGCGTCCTTCGGCGGTGGGGGCATAGCCGTGCTTGCCGTGCAGGAACAAACGCCGACCAGTGCGTTGTTCAAGCGCCGTCATGCGCCGCGACAAGGTCGCTTGGCTAAGCCCGGTTTCGCGCGCAGCACCGGCCAAAGCGCCCGCGCGCGCAACAGCGGCGAAAAGACCAAAGTCTGTCCAATCAGTGATTTGCATATCTGCAAGGCTAGTCGCGTTTTTGGTCTCTGACAATAGCGATGAAAGCTTGAAATGATGTCTCTGTCACTTGGAGAATGAAGATGAAACATGAGTACTTTCTTGGGAATTTTGACACATTTTACGAACGGGAGCAGGCCTTGTTTGCAGAAATGAAAGAGCATGAACAAATGTGCAAGCGCCGCAAGCGGAGACGGCGCATTCTGATGTGGGTGTTGCGTCGCTTGTGAACGCATTGTTGCAGGCCACCGTTTGGTGGAAACAGCGGCCCGCGATAGGACGTGTAAGGGCGCGCTTACAGTCCCATGCAATTGGCGTAATAGGTCACGGTGGCGGGCCAGTCCGAAAAGACGCCTTTCACCCCGACATCCTGCGCCAGAACATCAAGTAATTGATAAGTGACGCCATCATTGTCTGTGGCGTCTGTAATCGACTGGTAATACCAACCACCACCTGCGCCCAACGGACCTGAACGTTCCAACGTCCACGTGATCAAGTTAAGACCCGCTGCTTTGGCTTGTGTCGCGTACACAGACGGAACGATCTTGCCGTCCTGAAGCGTGACCAGCATCCACATAGGTGGGGCGATATAGTTCACGCCCATGTCTGCCAGTTCTTGCATCGTGGGTTTGAAAGTGGTCGCATCCATCGGATCGATAAGACCTTCGTCTTCGTCCGACGCTTCGTAGCGGTCATCGAGGTATACGGCCTGTGCACCAAATTCTGGTTCGTTTTCAATCCAGTACTTGATGTCGTCCAAGTTAAAGGATTGCAGCCAAACGTCAGCAGCAGGCACATTTGCGGCCTTGTATTCATCAACCAGTTTTTGCGCATAGTCCGCTTGGGTGAAGCCGTTATGCGGCATCTCAACAGCAGCTGACTTGAGCTCAGGCGTGAACTTGGCACCTAGGGATTTGAACAGTGCAATGCTTTCGGCATGGGTCATAAGTTGCGCACCGTCTGTATAGAGATCAGTGCGAAAGCCTGCGATGCCACCTTGATAAGCCTGTACGTCCGTGGCGGAGCGGTCCGCGCTGTCCATTTTGGGGCGCAGAGTTTGAAATTCAGCAAGCGTCAGGTCAGAGGTGCGGCACTCGGCGGTGGCGTTGGTGGTGCCATTGGCAGGGGAAAACGGCGCGATGCAGGTGTTCGCAAGGTCACTGACAAGGATGTTGGTCGTGGTGTGCAGATCGTTTTGGGCATGACGACAGACCAGTTGATGATCGGATGTAAAGGTTACATCGCATTCCAAAATACCCGCGCCCATGCGCGCAGCCGCGATGTTGGATACATCGGTGTGTTCAGGAAATTGCAGCGGCGCGCCGCGGTGACCGATGGAAAAGTCCGAACGCGACGGCGTTTGACCCGCGCAGCTTTGCAATTTGGACTTCAACTCTCCGTCCGGCAATTTGTCGATCAGAAAGGCAGGACGTGGGCCGTAATCGATGGCCGGGCCTTGTGCCAGAACGGGCAACGGGGGCAGACATAAGACGAGGCAGGCAAAGGATATGGGGCGCATTGGGTAAGCTCCTTGGGCAACGGTAAAGGTTCCGCGTAAGGTGCTTGATCCATGTAACAATTTGATGCCGCGCACTTAACAAATACGCAATCGTTTTGTGACGTCTGCGTAACGCGCCTTACATAAAGCCAAGTTCGAGGCGGGCCTCATCCGACATCATTTCCATGCCCCATGGCGGTTCCCAGATCAGTTCCACATCCACATGTTTGACACCGGGCAGGGGCTCAACGGCATCTGCGACCCAACCGGGCATTTCGCCCGCGACAGGACAGCCCGGCGCAGTCAAAGAC
>CAZJAW010000202.1:0-5181 GCA_964544035.1 uncultured Rhodobacterales bacterium | reverse complement strand
CCCATTGCGCGGATTCCCGCCGCTTCGTTTTCTTTATGGACGCAGGCTGTCAACATCGCCGCAGCTGCCTTGGAAGCACAGTAGTGCGACCAAGCCTCAACGGGACCGTGCGCTGCCCCAGAGCTGACGGTCAGGATGGTGCCGCCCCCTGCGGCTAGCATCACAGGCAAAGCCGCGCGCATTCCGAAAAACACACCTTTGAGATTAATATCGATCACCTGCCCCCACGCCTCGGGGTCAGCCTTGGCCAGATGGGCGATGGGTTCGATAACGCCTGCATTGCCGATCAGAACGTCCAAGGAACCAAAGACTTCGACAGTGCGCTGAACGGCACCCTCGACAGCACTATAGTCACTGACATCGCAGGGAATCGCGATGGCCTGTGCGCCGATCTCTTGCGCGAGCGCCTCAATCTGCGGAGCGCTGCGCGCCAGCAAAGCAACATTGGCCCCTGCGGCGGCAAAAGCGCGCGCCGTGTCCGCACCGATACCTCGGCTTGCACCTGTGATCAGTACCGTTTTGCCTGTCATGTCCTGCATGTGCTATTCCCTTGCCCAAGTGCCACACGTTGCACCGTAGTAAATCGCAGATACGCGCTGGTCCAGTCTATGCACTTGACGCTTCCCGCTCCCTGCCGGACGATGCACGCAAATTTTGTCTTCAAGGAATCCCATATGTCCCGCACTTCTTTTCTGGTCCGCAGTACTGCCATTGCGCTCTGCTTGCCTGCCACTGCTGCCTTTGCCGACCTAACCAGTGCCGAGGTCTGGGCAGATTGGAAATCTTACATGGCAACAGCCGGATATGAGATCACAACAATCGAAACTATTGATGGCGGAACGCTGACCACTTCAGACCTGACCATGCAGGTCGACTTGGGCGAAGAAGCAGGAAACGGCGTCATAAACGTACTGATGGGCACGATCCGTTTTGTTGAACAAGGTGATGGTTCTGTGGCCATCGAACTGCCCGCACAAACCTCAATCGAATTTGAGTCGACTACCCCAGATGGCGACAAGATCACTGCAAAAGTGAACTATGAACAAACTGATCCAGTGATGACTGCGTCAGGTGATCCAGACAAACTGACTTACGACTACAACGCCCCCAGCGCAAAAATGGAGATTTCCAGCCTGACAGTGAATGGCTTACCCATCGGATCCAATGTGGCCCGCGGCGTCGTCAACGTAACGAACATGGCCTACGCTTTAACCACATCTGTGGATGCATTGCGCTCGATTGAACAGACCATGAGTCTGGGTATGTTTGACTATGACATTGCATTTGCCGATCCCGAAGGCGAAGGCACCTTCAATATGAAGGGCGCGATTAACGGCGTCACCGTGAATGGTGAAGGAACGTTACCCACGGAAACTGATCCGCAAGACGTCAACGCGATGCTGGAAGACGGGCTCGATTTTACCGCGGTTATGGCCACGACAGGCGGCAGCTATGATCTCTCCTTCAATAGTCCGGATGGCAGCGGCACCGCGAACTCCACATCTGAGGGCGGCGAAATCAACATGTCGATGAGTACGGCTGGCCTGGTCTACGACATCGTGCAGCGCAACGTGGACTTTAACATGTTGATCACCGAACTGCCCCTACCACTGTCTTTTTCGGCCGCTGAAATCGGGACAGGCGTCTTGATGCCCTTGCAAAAATCACCCGATGCGCAGGAATTTGGCTTCAACGTAACCCTTAGCGATTTCACCATGTCCGATGTGATTTGGAGCCTGTTTGACCCCTCAGCCCAACTGCCTCGCGATCCGGCCACTTTGCTGGTGGACTTGTCAGGCAAAGCCAAGGTTCTTTTTGATTTCCTTGATCCCACGCAGGCCGTTGTGCTTGAGCAAACAGGTGCCGCACCTGGTGAATTGGACGCGCTGACGCTGAACAAACTGGAACTGGACGCGGTTGGGGCCAAGCTAACCGGTTCTGGCGACTTTACGTTCGACAACAGTGATTTGCTTACATTCGATGGAGTCCCCCGTCCCTTGGGAGGGCTAGATCTGCAATTGGTGGGTGGCAACGGTCTGCTCGACAAGTTGGTCGGGATGGGGCTGATTCCGAGTGAGCAGGCAACAGGCGCGCGGTTGATGATGGGTTTATTTGCGGTGCCGGGCGACGCTCCTGACACCTTGAATTCGCGCATTGAGGTGAACCCAGAAGGCCATGTTCTTGCAAATGGACAGCGCCTGCGATGAGAGTACGCAAATGCGCGTCTTCTTAAAGTGACGCTTGCATTATTGCCGTCCAAAGCCATCAGTTTTGGCAGCAATCAACGCCCAAGAGCTAAAAAGCGAGACACATAAAGGGCGGGCCATATTGGCCCACCCTTGCGCCCCGACGCCTGCGCCGCTACCTGATGCCCAACTGAACGAGGCGTACCCATGACCCCATCCGACCTATCTGACCTGACGGCACGGCTGATCGATGCCGCCAAAGAAGCTGGCGCGGATGCTGCTGACTCGATCGTCGTGCAAGGAACCTCAGTTTCTGTTGATGTGCGCGAAGGTGCTTTGGAACATGCCGAACGCTCCGAAGGGATCGATCTGGGGTTGCGGGTTTTTGTGGGTCAAAAACAATCCAACGTTTCGTCGTCTGACGTGTCAGACCGTACCATAAGCGAAATGGCCGGTCGTGCCGTCGCCATGGCACATGAAGCGCCAGAAGATCCACATGCAGGCCTTGCCGACCCAGACCAACTGGCGCGTTCGTGGGATATGGACGCGTTGCAGATGTATGACGCATCTCCTGAACCCGACCCAGCTGAGCTGCAAGCCTCAGCAACTGAGGCCGAAGCCTCCGCCCGCGCCATTGACGGCGTTGAGCAGGTACAACAGGCGACTGCCGCTTATGGAAAGCGCAGCATCTGGCTGGCAGGTTCCAACGGATTTTCTGGCGGTTATCAGCGTAGCGACCGCGGATTAAGTTGCGTGGCCATCGCCGGAACTGGCGCGGATATGGAACGGGACCATGACGGAGACGGTCGTATTTTTCAGACGGATTTGCGCAGCGCTGCGGACATTGGGCGCACTGCAGGCGAACGCGCCGTGGCCCGCGTAGGTGCGCGCAAACCACCTACAGGTGCTTATCCAGTGCTGTTTGACGAACGAATCGCCTCTACACTGATTGGCCATCTGTTGGCAGCAACCAACGGGGCCAATATTGCGCGCGGGTCGTCTTGGCTGCGTGACAGTCTTGGCAAACAAGTTTTGCCTGACGGTCTCAACCTGATCGAAGACCCGCTTCGCCCCCGCACCAGCGGCAGCCGTCCTTTTGACGCGGAAGGCTTGCCCACACAGGCCCGTACCATCGTAGAAAACGGTGCGCTGACAGGTTGGACACTGGATTTGGCAACAGGGCGCAAACTGGGCATGGCTTCGACTGGCAATGCCGCGCGCGGCACGTCTTCGCCGCCCAGCCCGTCGAACTGGAACGTCAGCCTTGATCAAGGCAGCGTCAGCCGCGAAGACCTGATCCGCGACATGGGCACTGGGCTTTTGGTCACCTCAATGATCGGTTCGACCATCAACCCCAACACGGGCGACTATTCACGCGGAGCAGCAGGGCTGTGGGTCGAAAACGGCGAAATCACCCACGCGGTGAACGAATGCACCATCGCAGGTAACCTTGCCGACATGCTGCGCAACATTGTGCCAGCCAATGACGCGCGTACGCATTTGTCACGCGTAGTGCCATCGTTGCTAGTTTCGGGGATGACCCTTGCCGGCACTTGATTTACCCCTGCTGATAGACGCCGCGCGCATCGCAGGCCGGGTTGCGACCAGCTATACCGGACCGGCAGCGCAATGCTGGGACAAGCCAGATGGCGCTGGCCCCGTGACCGAGGCTGACTTAGCCGTGAACGACGTGCTTTTGTCCAATTTGCGCACGGCCCGTCCCGATTATGGCTGGCTGTCCGAAGAAACCGAGGACGACGACACGCGCCTGTCCCACGAAACTGTCTTTATCATTGATCCGATCGACGGCACCCGAAGCTTTATTGAGGGTGGTAAAACCTGGGCGATCTCGATTGCTGTGGCCCACCAAGGTCAAGTGACTGCCGCAGCCGTATACCTGCCAATGCGTGACATGCTGTACACAGCCAGTTTGGGTGGAGGCGCAACATTGAACGACGCCCCCTTGCGAACGCTGAATAGCCCTTTGTCACCCGATACCACTGTGCTGGCCGCAAAGCCCAATTTGAACGCAGTCCACTGGAAGGGGTCGCCGCCCGAAATCGACCGCCAATACCGGCCCTCACTCGCCTATCGATTGTCTCTTGTGGGCGCGGGAAAGTTCGATGCGATGTTGACCCTGCGCCCAAGCTGGGAATGGGACATTGCCGCAGGCGCATTGATCGTAAGCGAAGCGGGTGGCATTATCTCTGATCGCACCGGCGCAAACTTGCGTTTTAACAATGCGCATCCAACGTTGAACGGTGTCATTGCTGGAGGGCGCGCTGTACACAGCGCGCTTGTCGACCTCATTGGCCCTGCCCCGTCTTGACCCTTCGGGCCAGATGCGCAAACTGCGCTAAACTGGCCTTAACCCCTGCCCACAAAGGAATATCCTATGACACAACGCCTGCATCTCGTCTTTGGTGGCGAATTGGTGGACCCATCCAAAAACGTGTTCAAGGATGTGGATGCACTGCATATCGTCGGGATTTTCCCTGACTATGACACCGCTTTCAATGCGTGGAAGGCCGAAGCCCAGCGCACCGTAGACAATGCCCACATGCGCTATTTTATCGCCCACCTGCACCGCTTGCGCGATGAAGAAAACGCAGCCACTTCAACCGAAGAGCTGGGCTGAGGCCACCCATGCGCGGCTCCATTGGGCTAGCCGCTTACCGAAGCTTGTCGGCACGGCGCGCGGACCCAAATTATAAGCCGAAACGCACGCGCCCCGCCGGTCAAGTGGTGTGGATCCACGCCGGTGAGATCGGCAACAACCGCGCCATTACAGATCTTGCGCTGCGACTGATACAAATGCGCCATGGAACCCATGTGGTGCTGACAGCGGCGCAAGACAGCTTTGACGCGGGCGATTCCGAATTCCTGCATGTCGAAGACCTGCCGGGTGATCACCCCAACCTTGCACGGGCTTTTGTACGACACTGGGCCCCAGATGTGGTGGTTTGGGTTTGGGGCGGCTTGCGTCCCAATCTGA
>CAZJAW010000201.1:0-5184 GCA_964544035.1 uncultured Rhodobacterales bacterium | reverse complement strand
TTTATTTGATGAAACTCTGCGCGAGAATGTCCTTTTGGGGCGCACAGATGTATCTGACGCACAGTTGAAAGCCGCACTGGACGCCGCCCATGTGACCGATTTTATCGATAAGCTGCCTGATGGGCTTGAGACCCATGTCGGACCCCGCGGCTCGGCCTTGTCAGGTGGGCAACGCCAACGTGTGGTGATTGCGCGCGCCTTGCTGCGCGACACACCTGTGTTGTTGCTGGACGAGGCGACCTCTGCTCTTGATGCGCAATCTGAACAGGTGGTTCAATCCGCGCTCGACAAATTGTCTGCGGGGCGCACCACGATTGTTATCGCGCACCGTTTGTCGACCATTCGCAATGCGCACAAAATTGTCGTGATGGACCGGGGCGAAGTCACTGATACCGGCACCCACGAAGAGTTGCTGGAACGCGGCGGCATCTACGCCGATCTCTATCGTTTACAATTTCAAGATGGCAAAGCCGTGGTCGACCGCGACCATGCCCGCGCGTTGGGTCAAGACGAGATCCAAGAGAACACTGCAAGCTACGGGCTACTTGCACGTATCAAGGCACGCCTTACGCGCCAATCCTGAACGGAGCATGCCCTGAGAGGCGAGATTTATTTGTGATATGCGCGCGCCAATGTGGCCACATCGGCGCCCGTAAAATAGCGCAGCAGCGTCCACAAATTGCGCGAACCGCGCCGCACCCACCCTTGCGCGTGGTATTTATCGGCACAGGTGACCGCCACTGCATCCAAGGCGACAAGCTGGCCTTTCAAGGCACGTGCCATCGCTACGTCTTCCATCAACGGCATGTCACGATATCCGCCCACGCGGGTATAAAGCGAACGAGGCACAAGCAAACCTTGATCCCCATAAGGCAAGCCAAACAGCTTTGCCCGCAGATTGGCCCAAGCGGCAACAACGCGTCCTCCCCGATCAAACCGCAAACGGAAATACCCGGCCTTATGCGACTTAAGATGCGCGCCAACGGCTTGTGTCCAACCTGGTTCCAGAACGGTATCTGCGTGCAATACCAAGAACCACGCCCCTTTTGCCGCTTCGCATCCACGTCGCAATTGGCCACCACGTGATGCAGGACCGGTTACGATATGCGCGCCCCATGCATCAGCAATTGCAACGGAGTCGTCGGTGGATCCGCCGTCGCTGACGACAAGGTCAGCGATCAAGCCAGCCTCCAGCCCTTCCATTAACGCAACAAGACAGTCTTGCAGACGATCGCCCGCCGAAAGTGTTGGGATAATAACAGAGAGTGGTGCGGGCACGACATGTGACCCCTTTTTACAAGACAAGAGCCTGTTATATGACATCTGAGGACAGTGAAAGGACGCCAATGACCGCACGTCATGTTTTTCGACTAAGTGGGGCTGACACGCGCAGTTTTCTGCAAGGGCTTGTGACCAACGACGTAACGGGGGTGGATGCGGGTTTGGTCTATGCTGCGCTGTTGACGCCACAAGGCAAGTATATGGCCGACTTCTTTTTAACAGCGGATGGTGACGACATTCTGCTGGATGCAGATGGCGCGCAGGCAGACATGCTGCGCGCGAGGTTGGGGATGTACAAGTTGCGTGCAGACGTGACGCTTGCAGATACGGCACTTTATGTGCACCGCGGGGTCGGAGATATCCCCGCCGATGGTTTTGCTGATCCGCGCCACCCTGCCCTTGGCTGGAGAGCTTACCGCGATTTTGAACAGATCAACGACGAGACCGATTGGACAGCGTTGCGTGTCGCCTATGCAGTGCCTCAAGCGGGAATCGAGCTGACCGCGGACACGTTCATTCTTGAGGCTGGATTTGAGGCTTTGAATGGTGTTGATTTTCGCAAAGGATGTTACGTGGGCCAAGAAGTCACAGCGCGGATGAAGCACAAAACAAAGCTGCGCAAAGGACTGGTGCAAGTGTCCATAGACGGTGACGCAGCGCCGGGTACAGAGATCTTGGTTGGTGGCAAAACCGTGGGCACATTGTTCAGTCGCACAGACGATAGCGCACTTGCCTACTTGCGGTTTGAACGCGCCGTCGGATCGATGCAAGCCGGTGATGCAACAATCAAATGGGACGATGCCGGAAACTGAAGCAGCTTCCGGTCAATACCTGAGTTAGGGGTCTCTGAGCTGCTGAACTACGCGCGCTCGGAATATTCCATGGTTTCAGTGTTGACGATGATATCTTCGTCGGGTCCTACAAAAGGCGGCACCATCACTTTCAAGCCGTTATCCAAAATGGCGGGCTTAAACGAATTGGCAGCGGTTTGACCTTTGACCACAGGTTCTGTTTCGGCAATTTTGCACGTTACTTTTTGTGGTAGCGTCGCGTTCAGCGCCTCTTCCTCGTGAAATTCCATAACAATAGTCATGCCGTCCTGCAAAAACGGGCGTCTATCCCCAAGGATTTCAGCGGGCAGTTCGATCTGTTCGTAGGTGTCAGTATCCATAAACACCAGCATGCCGTCGTTTTCATAAAGGAACTGTTGGTCTTTCTGTTCAAGACGTACGCGCTCGACTTTGTCAGCACTGCGGAAACGTTCATTGAGCTTGGAACCGTTGCGCAAATTACGCAGTTCAACTTGCGCAAATGCACCACCTTTGCCCGGTTTGACGTGATCAACTTTCACTGCAGCCCACAAGCCGCCGTTATGTTCCAGCACGTTTCCTGGACGAATTTCGTTTCCGTTAATTTTAGGCATGTGTCAAAACCATGGCAAAAGGTTGAAGAAAAGGTGACGCACTCTATATCTCGGGTGTTGGTATCCTGCAAGACAACCAAATGCTGTGGTGCTCACACATACAGCCATGCGCCTCACGCATGGGTGCCATGCAAAAACAGTGTATCCGAATCGATACTTATAGGCCATAACGAACGCCACGCCGGAAAGACAAGAGCAAGAAAAAAAGAAAGGACGACGAATGAAAGATTTCGTTGACGGCACAGCCTTTAATAACGAACAAGGCAACCGTGCACGTAAACTGTTTGCAGCCGTTGTATTGGCTGCATTGGACGACGCCATTGCTGATGACAAGAAGTATGGCAACGGACCGGAGCAAATTGCTCGCTGGGCGCGCTCGCGCGATGGACGTGAAGTCCTAAGCTGCGCAGGCATCGACCCCAACGAGCGCGTTGTACTTGGTCTCATGGACTTTGTGGGCAAAGGTGTACGGACATCCGTCGCTCTGAGCCGTGAAGAATCCGAGCGTCGCAATGCCGCTCAACAGGCTGAAGCTGCCTGAGATTTATCTAAATCGCTGCTAAGGAAAACGCGCCCCTCTGCCGGGCGCGTTTTCTTTTGTCTGAACTGTTTTGTCGACGGCTTGCCTGCTCAACTGTCGATGAAAAAGAACAACCACTGACGCACGACCCAAAACTCTGCAAGCAACAAAACCCCTGCCAGTACAGCCACCCACAGCGGAGGGCGACGCAACCACAGAGCCACAGCGCAAGCGGCTGACAAAGTTGCTTCAAGGGGAGCAACCCACATCGCACCATGTGCCCTGTCCCAATAGCTGATCGGACTTTCGTAAATCCATCCGGTCAATGGCCAGAAATGGGGTCGACCGTCGTCATGATGCAGCGGGAAATCAAAACACAGATGTAGCAGCGCGGCACCGGTCAACGCGACGGCCCACGGCACTTTACGCCACAGCGCTGCGACCATCAAAAGGCCCCACAGCACAAACGAATTGTCGATCGCAAAGACGGTTTGCCACGCCGTCGAAAAATACAGCTCGTTGAACACGGTTGACGGTGGGATCCCCAAAACGAACAGGGAAATACCAGCCATAAGGTAAAGCGATAGGTCTGGGATCATCGCTCCGGCAAATGCTGCAGCCAAAATCACTGTTTGGGGTGGACGCCCAAAGAAGGCGGCCCCCACCAGCAAATGTGCCGGAGTGTTCATACTTACCGCGCCGCAGCTTCAGGATACCGGGCGCAGACGCAGTCCATTATTCAAGGTCTTGCGCGGCCAGAGCCCGATGAATTTCGCGGCGCACAAGTTTGCGTACATTCCGTGTGATCCGCTCACCCAGTGCGCCTTGCAATTCTTCACGCACGATATCACTGACAAGTTCACGAAGGGCCTCTTCATCAAGGACATCTTCGTCACTTGAGAAAATCTGCGTCGCAATCGGTTCCCGTTCTTCCGAGTCGTTTTGGGACGGTGCCACAGCAAAGGCGGCAAAGTCCGGCGCGTCATCTTCTACAGCGTCAGTATTTTCTACTAAGTCAGTTTCTTCTACTGCGTCAGCATCTTCTACTGCGTCAGCATCTTCTACTGCGTCAGCATCTTCTACGGCGTCAGTATGTTCTTCGGTGTCGGCATCTTCCCACTCCATCGCGGGCGGTTCAGTTCCCGCGTTCGCGCCAACATTCAGATCATCGGCCTCAAAATTATCGCTGCGTTTGCCGACAAGCTTTTCGAGTGCTGCAACCTTCTCGCTGAGTGACAGGGCTACATTTGCAGCCGCCAATTCTGCAAAGCCATCCGAGTAATCTGGTACATAGTCTTCGACAATGGGAGTGTCGTCGACAGCCCAGTCTTCGGGAACCTTGACGTCGTTTTGCGCGTCGTCGACAGGCCATGCATCTAAATCCGCTTGCGCATCAGGTGTGCCATCTGAAACGGAAGAAACGTCTTGGCCATCGACAGCGCTGGAACTTTCCACCAGGTGAAGGTCCACACGCTCACCCGCGTCGCTCGTGGATTGATCATCCACAGCGTCATACGCGTCGGCGCTCGTGTCATCTTCCGGCGCGTGCGCTTCGAATGACGCGGTGTCGGGCTCAATCGCATTCTCTTGTGCGACATCGCCCTGTTCAAAATCCGCTGGGATTTGTGTCTCTGGCTCGACAGCGTCTAGCTCGACGGCATCAGGCGCGTCATCTGGCTCAACGACGTCGCTTTGGACGGTTTCGCTGACATTCGGATCAGGCGCGTCAAGCGCGTCTGCGGCAGGCGGAGCACTCGGATCGGGTGCGTCTTTGCTCTCGTCGTCCATCACGCGCAAAGAAGGTGTTAAAACCAAACGATCTGCGACTGCGGCTTCTTTTTTTGGGGGCTCCGGACGTTTGTTGTCGGAAACCAGACGGCGAATAGACGCTAAAACGTCCTCCACCTCCGTGTTGGTCATTGGATCTGACATTTTCTTTTACCACTGTTTGCCTCAACAA
>CAZJAW010000200.1:0-5198 GCA_964544035.1 uncultured Rhodobacterales bacterium | reverse complement strand
CAAAGGGCGCATTCATACGGACCCTGCCATGACGGATTTGATCCCGGTGCAAGGCATGAAATCTGCCCCGCACCTTGATTTTGCTGGTGAAGTGCGACGCGCCACGGGCATGCCGACATTTCATGCCGCGCGCATCCCGGATGTCGCAACGGCACGCCATGCTGTGCAGGCGGGGTTGCTCGATATGGTTGGGATGACCCGCGCCCACATGGCCGACCCGCATATTGTACGCAAAATCATGGAAGGGCGCGAAGACGATATTCGCCCCTGCGTCGGCGCGACCTACTGCCTTGATCGCATTTATCAGGCGGGCGATGCGCTGTGCATTCATAACGCAGCGACAGGGCGCGAGCTGTCGATGCCGCATGACATTGCTGTTGCTCAAACGCCCAAAAAGGTTGTGATCATCGGTGCAGGCCCCGCAGGCCTGGAAGCCGCGCGCGTCGCATCCGAGCGTGGCCATGACGTGACTGTCTTTGAGGCCGCCGCCGACCCCGGTGGCCAAGTGCGCCTGACTGCGCAATCTCCGCGCCGTCGCGAGATGATTGGGATTATTGATTGGCGCATGGCGCAATGTGCTGCACGCGATGTGACGTTCCACTTTAACACTTGGGCCGAGGCGGCGGATGTAACGGCGCTCAACCCGGACGTCGTGATTGTCGCAACGGGCGGTATGCCAAATTTAGAGTTGTTCGAACAGAAAGCAGAGCAAGCGCATGTCGTCTCTGCATGGGATATTATATCTGGCGATGTGAAACCCGCGGGCAAAATTCTGATCTATGACGAAAGCGGCGACCACCCTGCCCTACAAGCCGCAGAGGTTGCCGCAAACGCGGGTTCCTCGGTTGAAATCATGACGCCGGATCGCACCTTTTCCCCCGATGTCATGGCGATGAATTTGGTGCCTTACATGCGCGCGCTTCAGGACAAAGACGTCACCTTTACTGTCACGCGCCGCTTGATGGGAGTTGCGCAAAACGGCAACAAACTGACAGCTACAATTGGGACTGACTATAGCGATCATACCTATGACACAGATGTGGATCAGGTTGTTGTCAACTACGGCACCATGCCGCTTGACGAGATATACTTTGCGCTAAAGCCCTCATCTTCAAACAAGGGCGAGGTTGACTATGACGCACTGATTGAGGGGCAAACGCAAAACATATCGCGCGACGACAACGGCAGCTTCCAACTGTTCCGCATCGGTGATGCAGTGTCGGCCCGTAACACTCATGCTGCGATCTATGACGCGTTGCGGCTGATGAAAGACATCTAGCATGCGCAGCCGCAAGACCATTCATGTTGTGTCGTGTCATGCTGAAGGTGAAGTTGGTGATGTGATTGTGGGCGGCGTGGCCCCGCCCCCCGGCAAGACGCTGTGGGAGCAGCGCACTTGGATCGCAAACGACAAAACATTGCGCAACTTCATGTTAAACGAACCACGCGGCGGCGTGTTTCGTCATGTGAACCTGCTGGTTCCCCCCATTCATCCTGACGCCCAAATGGGCTGGATCATTATGGAACCGGAAGACACGCCACCGATGTCAGGCTCTAACTCAATCTGTGTCGCGACTGTTCTGCTCGACAGCGGGATCATTGAGATGACAGAACCCGTGACCGAAATGACCCTAGAGGCCCCCGGTGGGCTGGTGCGCATCCGCGCCGAATGCCGGAACGGCAAAGCCGAACAGATCACCGTGCGCAACCTGCCCTCTTTTGCGGGCGAGATGGGCGTCGCATTGAATGTAGAGGGCATAGGCCAGATCACGGTTGACACGGCCTTTGGCGGGGACAGCTTTGTTGTGGTGGATGCGGCCGCACTTGGGTTTGATCTGGTCGCATCAGAAGCCAAAGCCTTGGCGGACTTGGGCGTGGCCATAACCAACGCCGCCAACGATCAATTGGTGTTTCAACATCCCGAAAACCCGGATTGGAAACACTTTTCGTTCTGCCTGTTTGCAGGCCCCATCACGCGCGAGGGCAGTCACCTTACCACCTCAGCCGCGGTCGCCATACAGCCGGGTAAAATCGACCGCTCTCCTACTGGAACCGCCGCTTCGGCCCGCATGGCACTTTTGCATGCGCGGGGCGAGATGCACGTCGGTGAAACCTTCACCGCCCGTTCGATCATCAATTCTGAATTTCATGGGCGGATCACCGCGACGACAACTGTGGGATATACGCCCGCGATTATTCCTGAAATCACCGGGCGGGCGTGGATCACAGGCACGCACCAGCACATGTTAGATCCTGATGATCCGTGGCCCGAAGGTTACCGCCTGAGCGATACGTGGCCTGATCTGAAAGGCCACAAAGAAAAGTAAGCTGCTTTGGTTGGTGTTTGGCCCTTGGGCGGGCGAGGAACTCTTTCATGATCAGACCATTAAGACGACTGTTCGCATTGACCCTGATCGCAGGAATGGGGGTGTGGGTTGCGAACACATCGATGTGGATCACCAGTTTGGATCAACACAAAACCCGGCTGATCGCACATCGCGGTGTACATCAAATCTATGCCGGGTTTGATCGATCCAATGATGCGTGTCATGCGTCTCCGGTAGAGCCGATCCAACATGCGTTCATTGAAAATACAATTGCATCCATGCAAGAGGCCTTTCGACTTGGTGCGGATGTGGTCGAGATCGATGTTCATTTGACGACAGACGATGTCTTTGCCGTGTATCATGACTGGACGCTGGATTGCCGCACCGACGGGTCGGGCGTCACTCACGCACAGACTTTGGCTGAGTTGCAAACGCTCGACATCGGATTCCGCATTGACGACGGAAGTGGGACTTACCCGCTTAGGGGATTAGGTGCCGGACAAATGCCATCGCTCAATCAGGTCTTGGATCAAAACCCGCAGGGCCAGTTCCTTATCAATTTCAAAAGTCGCCGCAGCCGCGAGGGAACGGCGCTGGCCAAGATGCTTGCCAACGAAGAACATCGAAAACAGGTATTTGGTGTCTACGGTGGAAGTGAACCCACTTTGGCCGCTGTGTCACACACTCCAAACCTGCGCGGTTTTGACAGGTCTTCGATCAAAAACTGCCTGATACGATACATCGCCTTAGGTTGGAGCGGATACATCCCGGAACGTTGTCGCAACACAATCTTGCTTGTCCCACAAAACTACGCGGCTTTCTTGTGGGGATGGCCGCATCGCTTTACCCGACGCCTTGATGCCGTCAATTCGCAGGTTGTTTTGGTTGGCCCATATGATGGTTCGGGGTTCACCAGCGGCATCGACGACGCAGACGCCTTGCGCAACGTGCCAACGGCATTTGATGGCTATGTCTGGACAAACCGTATTGAGCGGATCGGCCCTTTCATTGCTTCCTTGAAGGATTGATCGATTGTGAAAGAAGGTGCATTTTCCCAATGACCTCGACGTTTCACAAAGAAGGTGAGCGAAAGCGACAACAGACTTCAATCCAATCCTTCTGCCGACAAGGAGGGTCGCTGTTGGTTACATCTTCAGGATTGGGGCGGCTACTTTATCATCCACATAGGCAACTTGTTTCGATACCTGCAAACCGAGTTCGGTTGGGGTGCATCCGTCATCTGTAATTTGAAGCAGTCGAAGTTTTTCTAGCATGAGCCCCTCCGTTCCGACGCACTGCTTTGCATCAGGGCACGTCAACTGACAGCGCAATCGCGCCGCCTCGTTCGGATACAAAGACATCGCTATTTTTTGCGAAAGACTCACAATACCACTCCTTGACCTCGGGTAAGCGCAAAGCTGCATACGGTAACGGGGAAATCTTCTTGCGCTCTCCCCTCTAAATCCAATGAAATCCGATCAAGATTTTGAGACTGCTGGCAGGTTGATTTGACTGCGCGCGACCATAGCCTGCCGTTACTGAGGCAACGCGATGTCGACAACCGATCAAGCGCAAGCCGCTTGACGTCGCAAACCAAACACCGGCCACATTATGGATTGCACCGTTCGAAGCCTGAAGGGGTTCAGCGTTCTTGGTATGCCATCTCGACACTCACGAACAAAAAGGCAACCAAAACAAAGGTTCTGAGCTGCCGCCATAAAGGACGAAGGCCAGCGTGCCTTTTGACCCCCGCTTAATCAATTTGCAGTTTGCAAAATGCAAGTTTGCCCAACCGAGTCAGTCAGTTCAGGGTCTGAAATGTCGTCTCAACCGGACCTGTCGATTCGACAGGTCCTGCTGACGACACCAAAAACCGGGGTTAGGTTTTTACCTTCACGGCAACGCTTAATGCCTTTCTGTAGTCCTTCAAACGTTTATTCTGATCCGCGAGGATAGTTGCATAGGAGGCTTTTATGTCTTTACCGACTTCACCCAAGTCCAAGAATGCTTTCCGACTGGACACACCAGTCGCAATGATGTCCAGATTCCCACCTTTGGATTTGCTTTGTAAAACAGCCAGTAGATTTTTTTCCAACTTATCGACGGAGGTTTTGGCATCTTCGGTGTTTTTAATCGACTCTTCTAACGTGTTTATACAGGCGCCTAACCCTGTCATGTAGAGTTCCATAGCCTCTTTGTAAGTTTTTACTTTCTTTGATTTACCCCAGACTTTTGCGTCTTTCTTTGGCATTTGAATGTTGCGAGGGATATTCATTGTCATCGTCGCAACCTCTCGCTTGTAGTCATTCAGCTGCTTCTGAAGTTTGGGCACTTGAGACGTAATATCTTTGCCTTTTTTGCCGGCTTCGACCGCCTCTTTAAACAATTTTAGGTGCGCATCGTAATATTTAGCCGCCTTTCCAAGCGGAACGGACAACAATTTTTGCGCGCCCTTAACTCCAAGATCCATGATCAAATCTGATGTACCAGCCACAAATATACCTCCCTATGTGTCATTAGTGACCTGTGAGTGTTGACTGTTTTGAGGGGTTTTCAACACCTCTGCTTGGCGCTTTCCAAAATGCAAAAAACCGGAGCGCGGCCGGTCGCGCCTCTTTACCAACAGAAACCTAATCCCTATATAAACGCTCAGGAAAAAAGCGAGGCGGCCATGACCCAATCCGATGAACAGCTTGAAGGCACGCCACTGATTGCGCCATCCTCAACAGATCATCCTCTGCACGAAGCCATCGTGGAAGCGTGCCGCTCGGTCTATGACCCAGAAATTCCTGTGAATATCTATGAGTTGGGTCTGATCTACACCATCGATATCAACGCGGAAAACGAAGTCAAAATTCTGATGTCTTTGAC
>CAZJAW010000199.1:0-5232 GCA_964544035.1 uncultured Rhodobacterales bacterium | reverse complement strand
GGCCAACAGAATACCATGTACCCGCGATTGGCCGCCCCACCGATCCGACCTTTTCGACAAAACCGTTCTGTCGGAAGTGGGCGCGCACGGTAGTTGCGGTTCTGAGCCCGCAAAGCCTGTGTCACAAGATCGTCGAGTTGCCGCAGACGCCCGGAACCGACGATAGCCACAGGTGTGGCAAGCCCGATACCGTAAGTCTCTTGGAAAAAGGCGCGCACGACAGCATCCCCATCGCGCAAAGCGGCCTCCCCTTCGGCAGATGTCGAAAACACATCAGGCGTTTTCTGACTTGGCCAAAAACGTTGCTGATCTGGATCAAGCAGGCCGATGGTGCGGCACCACGTCATTGCTGTCGAAAGGGATAGGTCCGGCAAAAGGCGATCTTGCCGCCATGCTTGTGCCGCTGCCAGCACATTCAAATTGGCGGTTCCACCCAATGGACCGTCGTAATGCCCAAGGTCGTGCAACTGAGCCTTTAGGCAGGCAATGCCATCACTGCTTGCCTGCGCGGAAAAGCCAAGCCCAGCCCACAGAACAAGACCCAGGGCAAGGCGTGCGCGCATTAGTGCAGCGGTTGCGGCGCGTAGTCGTTTTGAAGTGCCAGCGCAAATGCCAGTTTGCGGTTGGCAACCAGCGCAATTTGCTGCCCTTCGGCGTCGTGCACTGCAAACAATTGTTCAAGCTCTCCCGCTTGATCACGCACGGCGCGCGGCAAATCTATAACAGCTATGGGTTTGACATAGACCATCCGACCCACATCGGCATTCAGATCAAAAGCGTTATTCATAGCTTACCCTTTCCGTATGTTGATGGTCTGGACGATCGTCTCAGGTTTTGAGCGCGTCAGGTCCACATGTAGCAACCCGTTCTCCATGACAGCTTCGCCCACATCTACGCCCTCTGCCAAAACAAAACTTCGTTGAAACTGACGCCCGGCGATCCCGCGATGCAAAAATACTCGCCCTTCTGTCTCTTCGTTTTGTCGACCGCGGATGACCAGCTGCCGGTCTTCGACGGTGATCGACAGATCATCTTCCGCAAATCCGGCCACGGCCAGCGTGATCCGATAAGAAAAGTCGGAAGTCTGTTCGATATTAAACGGCGGATAGCCTTCGCTGCCCTTGGCTGTGCGTTCCAGCAACCGTTCAAGTTGCTCAAATCCCAGCATGTGTGGATAAGAGCCGAGAGTCATTTTCGTCATGCGACACGTCCTTTTACATTAAGCGACCGTCAGTGGCCCATCCCGATTACGGCGATGGTTATTATGAATATGGTCAGATAAATGCGTCAGAACAAGGGGTATGCGTTTCGCAATGATGTGATAATATTAACATTTCTAGCAATAAACGGAATCGCCCTGATGAACGCTCCTTCGGATATGTCGATGAAATCCGACGATGTTCTGCGGTATGAACTAGAAGTTTTCCGCGCCGAACATAGCGATTTGGACGCCGCAATTCGCGCCCTGCAAGAGGTTGGCACAGCTGATCAATTGACGATCCAGCGCCTCAAGAAGAAAAAGCTGGCGATCAAGGACCGCATCGCCAATATCGAAGATCGCTTGACCCCTGACATCATTGCCTAAGTAATCCGCCACACATGTTTGAGAGGCGACGAAAGTGACAGGCGCAACATTCCGGCAAAGCACATCCTAGATTTAGAGAGTTTTGCAAAGACTTCGCGGCTTGGCGGAAATATCGTGCAGGTATCAAAACGCTCGAAAGGCTCAATCAAGTGTCCAATACCCGCTTTTTTTAGCCCCATTGCCAGTCGAGTTGATCTGGCTATATTGCGCGTTTTCAAACACACGGGGCTTTTACCATGACAGACCAATCCGCCCCGGTGGGCATCATCATGGGCAGCCAGTCCGACTGGCCCACCATGCGCGAGGCCGCCGATATTCTGGACCAGCTTGGCATCGCCTATGACAGTGCCATCGTCTCGGCCCACCGCACGCCTGACCGGCTGTGGTCTTATGGCAAGACGGCTGCGGATCGTGGCATACAGGTGATTATCGCAGGCGCAGGCGGCGCGGCGCATTTGCCGGGCATGATGGCGTCCAAAACGCGCGTGCCTGTCATTGGCGTGCCAGTGCAAACCAAAGCACTGTCGGGTGTGGATTCACTCTATTCTATCGTTCAAATGCCGCGTGGCTTTCCTGTCGCCACCATGGCCATTGGGGCTGCGGGTGCGGCCAATGCTGGCCTAATGGCTGCCGGAATATTGGCTTTGTCGGATCCTGCACTGGCAAAACGGCTGGATGCATGGCGCGCCGCTCTTTCGGCCTCGATCCCTGAGGTGCCACAAGATGACTGAGCCTTTGCGCATGGGCGCAACCATCGGCATTTTGGGCGGCGGACAACTGGGACGCATGCTATCCATCGCCGCCAGCCGTCTGGGGTTTCGCACACATGTGTTTGAACCCGGCGCCAATCCTCCGGCCGCCGATGTCGCGCACCAACTGACCACGGCAGCCTATGAAGACACCGACGCGCTGTTTGCCTTTGCCAGCACCTGCGACGTCATCACCTATGAGTTTGAAAACATCCCAACCGTTGCTTTGGATGTGTTGCAGGACCACGCCCCGATCCGTCCAGGGCGCGAGGCCTTGCGGGTGTCACAGGACCGATTGGTGGAAAAGGACTTTCTAAGCGCCTTGGGCCTACGCACCGCGCCTTATGCGGATGTCCCTGACGGGGCGGCGCTGGACGCGGCACTTACCAAAATCGGCGCACCTGCGATTCTAAAAACCCGCCGCTTTGGTTATGACGGCAAGGGACAACTGCGCATAAATGCAGCCCCCTATGACGCTGCCCTTTTGACCGAAATGGGGGATGCTCCCGCCATCTTAGAGGGTTTTGTTGATTTCAGCCACGAGGTGTCTGTGATCGCCGCACGCGGTCTTGACGGCGCTGTGGCGTGTTTTGATCCCGGCGAGAACGTACACCGTGATGGGATTTTGCATACCACAACTGTGCCTGCCCGGCTCAGCGCGAGCCAGCGCACCGATGCGATCCTGATCGCCGCTAATATCTTGAACGCGCTAGATTATGTGGGCGTTCTAGGGGTTGAGTTGTTTGTGACTTCGGCGGGCCTCGTCGTGAACGAGATCGCGCCGCGCGTGCATAACTCAGGCCACTGGACGCAGAATGGCTGTGTCGTGGATCAATTCGAACAGCACATCCGCGCCATTGTCGGCTGGCCTTTGGGCGACGGCAAACGGTATGCAGATGTGGTGATGGAGAACCTGATCGGTGACGATATGGACCGCGTGCCAGAGCTTGCGCGCGAGGCAAACACGGCGCTGCATCTTTATGGCAAAGCCGAAGCCCGTCCCGGCCGAAAGATGGGTCACATCAATCGTATTGTCGCGCCATAGGCGCGCTCTTGGGTATCCGGACGCCGGCACGCATTTAGGTATCCCGCCGTTAGCGAATCTGGAAAAGTTGGTAACGGGTGGTTTTAACCCGCTGCTACGAACCGTTCGGCCACATCACCCGACATAAAACTGACGCGCCCGCCTGCGATGGTCGCTGCCACGCGGTCCGCGTCGTCCAGAATGACAATATCGGCGCGCTTGCCCGGCGCAAGGGTGCCCCGATCACTCAACCCCAACACTGCTGCCGGGCCAGACGACACAAGCGCCCAAGCACTGGCCAAATCCATCAGCCCTGAACGCGCCAACATCAGCGCAGCACGCCGTGGACTGGGATAATGATAATCCGAGGCCAGCGCGTCACACAGCCCCATTGTCACCAAGTCCAGCGCCGACACATTGCCCTTGTGCGACCCGCCCCGCACCACATTTGGCGCACCCAAAACCACATGATTTCCTGTCGCTTGTGCAGCTTCTGCCGCCTCTTGAGTTTCCGGAAATTCAGCCACTTCGATCCCGCGCGCGGCCCATGTTGCCCAACCCTCTGCCGTGTTGTCATCATGGCTGCCGATCCGCGCGCCTTGCGCTTTCAACGCCGCGCAAAGTGGGTTCAACAGCGATTGCGACTGCGCCACATTCGTGTGCAGATCAAGCAACATCTGGAAATGATCTTCGGGGTTGCGCCCGGCCTTCAACGCCTGCCCTGTTAAGCGAGGCGGCTTGCGCCCTTCGGCCAATCGCTCATGGGGTAGATGGTCATTGAACACGATGTATTCGACACCCCATTCGGCCACCTTAGTTGGCAACTCGTTATAGAGATCGATCAAGCTGACTTCGAAACGCAACTGCGGGCGCAGATCGCTCACAAGGCTCGCTCCTACATCGCGAAGCGTGCCAAAAACCTGATCAGCGAACTCAAACCCACGCAAGCCCCCTTCCCAACTGACAAATTGCGCAAGCACGCCTGTGGTGATGCCGTTGGCGGCAAGCTCGGCCTCGACCGCGATCAGCCCTTCGGCCATTTGTTTCATGGCACCGCGCCTTGGGGCCAAGTGGCGTTCAAACCCGTCGCCATGCACATCGATGATACCCGGCAGCACGCGATAACCGCTTAAGTCCACGACCCTGCCTACCGTGAGGTCTGTGATTACCCCGTCCGCCAATGACAAAGGTGCTGCGCTAAGCCCACCCGGATGCAGCACTTCGGCGCCAGCCAGATCAATCTGCAGCATCATCTTCTCCGTTTAGACACGACCCTTCGGGGCAGCCCAATTGGTTCAGCACTTCGTCGATCCAACCGATGTCGCGATCAAACGCACCTGTGCGCAGAAAAGTGACCGTCTGGGTGATCACATTGGGATTGTTCATCATAAATGTGTGGGTCACTGGCAAATCGATATGATCCACCATTCCTTCGACCTTTGTGGATTGGACAGAGACTTTGCCATCGTCGGGCCCCGGCAACAGGGACGAAAAATATGGGTTCAACGATTGGGTCCCGGCGATGATGCCAACCGAATAGTCGACAGCAGGCAATCGGCGCGGCAGGTTGTTTGGCCCGGTGCCCAATTGCTTGCCCGCTGGGCCGTTGAACCAGCCGAAAGCCTCAAGGTCACCCAATTCGTCCACCACTTCACTGCCGTGATTAGGAGGGCCCATCATCACTACATGACCCAAATTTTCAGGCCGCGGGTGGTGGGCAAACCAATGGCGCACCAAAATTCCCCCCATCGAATGGGTCACAAAATGCACTGTGTCGTCACCGCAGGCCTGAACTGCCGCAGGGAAAACATTGATTGCCAAGGCCTGCACCGTTTCCGAAGTCGAAGGATAACCCGGACGTACGACCTTATACC
>CAZJAW010000198.1:0-5241 GCA_964544035.1 uncultured Rhodobacterales bacterium | reverse complement strand
GAAAGTGGCCAGCATCAATAAGACGGAACGGGCGATTTGCAGTTTTGGATGCACGCTGCGCACGACTTGGCGCAATCGCGGCGCGACTAGGATGATGACAATCACCATTTGACCGGCATAGCGCGCCCACAAAGCCGGGACAGTGCCGGTCATTGGCGTGACGGTTTTCACAGCAACATCCATCAGCCCAAAACAAAAGATCGCCGTCACCGTCAGAAGGATGGCGCGGGTGGGCGGAGATGTTGTTTGGTTCATGCGTGGGGCTTAACGCAGATTGCGCGGGCTCACACTGTAAAATATGTGCGTGTTTGCACATTGGGCGAAAGGCTGTGCTCAAGGTTACCCTGGAAAAGGGTTTTTAACATAAGGTTTGGCGCGCAATACGCTGATTTTTATTCTTCTTCTTCACTCACAAAGATCAGTTCGCCCTTCGCCTCCATCGCACGAATGACGGTGACGATCGCGGTCATGGCGGCGTCTGTATCCGCAGGTTTAGGAGTGCCTGCCTCGGCCACTTCTTCGCGCAATTGATCGGCCATACGGGCGGACATATTGTCGAGAACAAAGTTGACACTGGCTTCCATTCCCATGGACGGTGCGCCGGCAAGGGCAAGGACCAGATCGCTTTGTTCGATGTCGCGCAGGACGCGGGGCATATCGCGTGGCGCAATGCGGGCGGGGATGTTGGCAAAGGTAAAGATCGCCTTTCGCACTGCGTTTGCGAATCCTTCGTCGGATTCATCAAGGCCTGCAAGCACGTCGTCACGTGTCATCGCTGTAGTCGAGTTCAAAATCGCCCCGACGCGTTCCACTGGTCCATCATCAAAGGCGCTGATCGGGCGTGCTGCAAGTTGGTTGGCGAGCGACAGGCCGATGCGTTCAACCGCCTCGGGTGTCACACCACCTGTTCTGGAGACGGCGTAGGTTATTTGGCGTGCGCGTGGTCCGGGCAGTTTGCCCAACAACTCAGCGGCTTTGGGAACGTTTAATTTGGACAACATGACGGCTGCGATTTCGATGCTTTCGGTTTCAAGGATAGGCACCAAAAGGTCAGGGGGCATATCGCGGATGCGGGTCCAAGGGTCCCCCATTTCACGCACGCCAGCTTCTTTGCGTAAACGTTCGGCGGTCTGAGGGCTGATCTTGCCATCTAACGCAGAAAGTGCGCCGGCCATGCCACCCGGAAAGCTGAGGCCAATACGTTCCACTTCTTCGGCGAATTCTGTCACCACCGCTTGCAACGTGTCGCGGTCCACAACACGCATTGATCCCATCGCTTTGGTCAGATGGGACTGCAATTCCTCGGGTAAATCCTCAAGCGGAATGTCGGCGCCTTCATTCAACAAGAGGCGCACCACGATTGCCGCTTTGGCCCGACGGCTGAGCGAGCTTGCGTTCAAAGAAGAACCGCCGCCCGTCTGCATCATGGCAGGGGCGGCGGACAAAGGAACCAAATCAGTCATGTCCTGCCTTAAAAACTGTTCGCTTTTGTTCTGGCAGGCAATGGTTGAGAAACCTTCAACTCGGCATCAAAAATACCGATCAATAGCTATAAGTTGTTCCGGTTTCTATGGCACTGCGCAAGGAAGTCTCGGCCCAGGTTCCCGCGCCGCCGCGTGCTTGGATTTCGCGCAGTTGGATTACGGCTGCGACCTTGTCACCAGCCGCAACCTTGCCTTGACCCATATAGGAGCGGGCCAGAATGTTGTCTGGGTTCTGTGTAAGCGCTTGATCGTAGTACATATTGGCCAATTCCAAATCGCCAAGCTTACGCGCTGTAAATCCGCGGTATGTCAGGACACGATCATCAAGTTGGTCGGGCATTTGATCCAGCACTTGTGTCACTTCGCCAAAGCGGCCCGCATAGGCCAATTCGCGCACCGCTTTGTAAAGCGTGTCGGTGTCCAGATGTGACGTTTTGTCGGGGCGCACGCATTTGCGGATATTGGCGTCCCAGACACCGTTTACGGGCTGAGAAAACCGAACGTATCTTTTGATGTCAGGATCCCACTGGCGGGCATCGAAACAATTTTGTGTGGTTTCGGTTTTCTTGGGCTTAGTGGTTCTGTCTCCTCCAGCTGCAAAGGCAGTTGAGGGCAGAGCGAGCGGCAGGGCAATCGCAGCAGTCAGGAACAGGGTACGCAGCATTGTCAGTCTCCAAAAATGGACGCGTTAAGGTGTTGATACAAAGACAACGCGCGAGGTCCTGTTTTTATGCGATCACTAACCCGTGATAGTTATTAACCCGACCACGGTAAGCAGGATTTAGAGGCTGTGTCAAAGGGTGTCCCTACTGTGCAAGACATTGCCTGTTTGTTGTGTTTGGGGCAATTGTAGCCCTAAGCAATTGCCAAAGCGGAAGCAAAGGGGAGAGCAAGAGAGGCGCACCAAGCGCCCCTTGCCGCCGATATGTCCTGCCCACCTGAGGTAAGGTGGAGGTCTCCTGCGCCCCTTGGATCAGCTTTCGCCAAACACCCGCTTAAAGATCGTGTCCACATGTTTGGTGTGATAGCCAAGGTCGAATTTTTCTTCGATCTCTTCTGCGCTCAGGGCCTCCAGAACTTCGGCATCATTCAGCAGCTCAGTTTTGAAATCAGAACCGTCTTCCCAGACTTTCATCGCGTTGCGCTGCACCAGCTTGTAGCTGTCTTCGCGGCTGACGCCGGCTTGGGTCAAGGCCAGCAACACGCGCTGGCTCATCACCAATCCGCTGAACTTGTTCATGTTGGCGAGCATGTTGTCGGGATAGATCAACATCTTGTCGATCACGCCAGTGAGGCGGTGCAGCGCAAAATCAAGAGTGATGGTCGTGTCCGGTCCGATGGCGCGTTCAACGCTTGAATGCGAGATATCGCGTTCGTGCCAAAGGGCGACGTTTTCCATGGCCGGGATGACGGCCATGCGGACTGTGCGGGCCAGACCTGTCAGATTTTCAGTCAGAATGGGGTTCTTTTTGTGCGGCATCGCAGAGGAGCCTTTTTGACCCGCAGAGAAGAATTCGGCCCCTTCCAGCACTTCGGTGCGTTGCATGTGGCGTACTTCAGTGGCGACGTTTTCGATAGAGGACGCAATGACGCCAAGCGTGGCAAAGAAAGCCGCGTGGCGGTCACGTGGGATCACTTGTGTGCTGATTGGCTCGGGCTTGAGGCCAAGCTTGGCACAGACGTGGTCTTCGACTGCGGGGTCGATATTGGCGAAGGTGCCGACAGCGCCGGAAATCGCACCGGTTGCGATCTCTTCGCGTGCCGCTTTGAGACGGCCCAGATTGCGATCCATTTCAGCATAAAAACGCGCAAATGTCAGGCCCATGGTGGTGGGTTCGGCGTGGATACCGTGGCTGCGCCCCACGCGCACGGTGTCTTTGTGTTCAATCGCGCGGCGCTTTAGGGCGGCCAAAAGCAATCCCATGTCTGCGATCAGGATGTCTGCTGCGCGCGTGAGTTGGACGTTAAAGCACGTATCAAGCACGTCTGAGGACGTCATGCCCTGGTGCACAAAGCGCGCCTCGTCACTGCCAACATGTTCGGCAAGGTGCGTCAGGAATGCGATGACGTCGTGTTTGGTGATGGCTTCGATTTCGTCAATGCGGGCAACATCGAATTCTACGTCCTTGGCTTTCCAGACTGCGTCAGCATTTTCACGTGGGATCACCCCCAGATCGGCCATGGCGTCACAGGCGTGGGCCTCGATCTCGTACCAGATGCGGAACTTGGTGGCAGGTTCCCAGATCGCAACCATGTCGGGGCGGGAATAGCGTGGGATCATTGTAGGGCACCTTTTTCATGTCTAGCTCAAGTCGCACCGCGCTCTTAGACTGGGTAGGAATGAACGACAAGATGAAGGCCGGTACATGAGACGCTTTGCCCTAATATTGAGTATTTGTGCGCCGGGAGTGGCGCTGGCTGATTGGGTGCCATTGACGGGCCCCGAGATCGCAGAGGCGCTGACTGGGCGTACTTTGGATTATGAGAACGCGCGTCAGGATTTTCGTGCCTCAGGCAAGACGCTTTATACCTTTGGTGAGCGCGACAGTTGGGGCAATTGGCGGGTGCAGGGGGATCAATATTGCAGCCAATGGCCTCCGCAAGATTTGTGGGCCTGCTACGGGCTTGAGCGTCAAGGCGATGCCTTGCGCTTTGTAGGTGAAGGCGATGATCTGACTGAGGGCGTTTATGTCGACTAAGCGATCGCTTGCGGACTTCATTGGCGCTTGGGACATCACGCGCGACATTATTCCTGCAAATGGTCCACGCGCCGTGTTCGCAGGGCAGGGTGTTTGGACGGTTTCGGCGACTGGGGCGGACTATGCCGAGACGGGTATTTTGACTTTGCCAGATGCCGCACCCATGACTGCAGAGCGGCGTTATGTCTGGGGCCATGATCTATCGGTGTATTTTGATGACGGACGGTTTTTTCATCGCGTTCCTGCGCACGGCGGTCCAACAACGCATTTTTGCGATCCAGATACTTATGATGTGAGTTATAATTTTGCGGAATGGCCCGCCTTTGCGGTTTCTTACACCGTGTACGGACCACGCAAGGACTATGTGATGCATAGTCAATACAGCAAGGCTTCCTGATTTTTCCGTCGATACTGACTTTGTCCCCTTTGCACTTGCAGAAATCTGGGCCACTTGGCACAAGTCGCCAACTTCTGATCACAAACGGGGTAAGACTTTATGGAATCGACGTGGAATAACAGGGTGCTGAGCGACGTTCTCGGCGCATACGAAGGCAATGCTTTGCGCGTGAAGCAAGCGGTGTTGGTTGTGGCCGGCGTGCTGCTTCTTGCTGTTGCAGCAAAGATCAAAGTGCCGATGTGGCCTGTTCCCATCACGATGGGCACTTTTGCAGTGCTGACTATTGGTGCCGCTTATGGCGCGCGTTTGGGTCTGGTGACAATCCTTGCTTATATGTTGGTCGGTGCGGCCGAGTATGACGTCTTTGCGGGTTCTTCCGCCGAGGCGGCGGGCTGGGAATACATGATTGGCGGCACGGGCGGCTATTTGGTCGGTTATGTGTTGGCGACGCTGGCGTTGGGCGCTTTGGCGCAACGCGGCTGGGATCGTTCGGTGCTTTGGATGGCGCTGGCGATGTTGATCGGCAACGTGCTGATTTACGTACCGGGTCTTCTTTGGTTGGGTCAGCTTCATGGTTGGGATGAACCTATTCTAGCATGGGGCCTGACGCCGTTCTTGATTGGCGACGGGCTGAAGCTGGCGCTGGCCGCTTTGGTCTTGC
>CAZJAW010000197.1:0-5242 GCA_964544035.1 uncultured Rhodobacterales bacterium | reverse complement strand
ATTTGGCGCAGCTGATCTATGACCTGAAGCAGATCAATCCGCGCTGTAAGGTGACGGTAAAGCTGGTTGCAAGTTCCGGAGTTGGTACGATTGCTGCCGGTGTGGCCAAGGCCAAAGCGGATGTAATCCTGATTTCTGGCCACAATGGTGGCACCGGGGCGTCGCCTGCCACGTCCATCAAATATGCGGGTCTACCGTGGGAAATGGGCCTGACAGAGGCGCATCAGGTGTTGTCGATGAACAACTTGCGCGAACGTGTAACGTTGCGCACTGACGGCGGTTTGCGCACCGGTCGTGACATTGTCATGGCGGCAATGTTGGGTGCCGAGGAATACGGCATTGGCACTGCTGCGCTGATCGCCATGGGTTGCATCATGGTGCGCCAGTGCCAGTCTAACACTTGCCCAGTGGGTGTGTGTACGCAGGACGAGGCCCTGCGCGACAAGTTCACAGGTAACGCGGACAAAGTTGTGAACCTTATCACATTCTATGCGCAGGAAGTGCGCGAGTTGCTGGCCGAAATTGGCGCACGCAGTTTGGATGATGTGATCGGTCGTGCAGATTTGCTGGCACAGGTCAGCCGAGGATCAGCCCATCTGGATGATCTGGATCTGAACCCGATGCTGATCACCGTCGATGGTGCGACGGAGATCGTTTACAACCGAGATAAAGAGCGCAACGAGGTGCCAGACACGCTGGATGCACAGATTGTACGTGATGCGGCGCGGTTCCTCGAGGACGGCGAAAAGATGCAGCTGTCTTATGCGGTGCAGAACACGCATCGGACTGTGGGCACGCGGACCTCAAGCCATATCGTGCGAAAGTTCGGTATGCGCAATACGCTGCAACCTGATCACCTGACGGTGAAACTAACCGGATCGGCGGGGCAATCGCTTGGGGCTTTTGCGGCGCCGGGGTTGAAGCTTGAGGTGTCGGGTGATGCCAATGACTATGTGGGCAAGGGTTTGTCTGGGGGCACGATTGTGGTGCGTCCGCCCATGAATTCGCCCATTGTCGCGGCCGAAAACACCATCATTGGTAACACTGTTCTTTATGGTGCGACTGGTGGCTTTTTGTTTGCGGCCGGTCGCGCGGGCGAACGGTTTGCGGTGCGAAACTCGGGTGCACACGTGGTGATTGAGGGCTGCGGCTCCAACGGATGCGAGTACATGACTGGTGGTGTGGCCGCGATCCTTGGTGAAATCGGGCCCAACTTTGGTGCAGGGATGACGGGTGGTATGGCCTATCTATACGACCCCGACGGCACCGCCATGGACTTGATGAACATGGAAACGCTGGTCGCATGCCCTGTCACTGTTCTGCATTGGATGAGTGAGCTGGAAGAGCTGCTGGAACGCCACCTGCGCGAGACAGGTAGCGTTAAGGCGGCCAACATCTTGCAGCATTGGGATAGCGAGCAGCATCATTTTCTGCAAGTTTGCCCTAAAGAGATGTTGGTCCATTTGCCCGCCCCACTGAGCCTAGACAAAGGGGCGATCCCGGCAGAATAATTCTTATACGTTGCGCGGGGCGACCATTTTGGTCGCCTTGTCGCGGCTGCCCACGTGGGTGTTTTCGGCCAACACATCGGTTACCCGGCTGGGCATCGTACTAAGTTTGTTTGCAATCACATGGTCCGCATCCCCGCCCCATTTTAGGACCCAGACCAGCGCGGCATCTGTGGCGTTGAGCACGCGAAATTCAGGCGCGATGGCACCGACGACAGAGTTTGAGGTTGTTTCTTCGATCATCTCCAATCTCCTGATCCATTAATTTCCCATACAATAAGATTACCAGAATCATCACGGATGCGTGAGGAATTAACGTATTGTAATTTATTACATTTTTCTGATTTTTGACGGTTTGAGCGGTGATGGCTGGCAATTGGGCAACAACAGCTTAAGTCAATTAACGTGAGATACTTCCTATTTGTCCTTTGTTTCTTGGCCTCTCCCGTGGTGGCGGACCCTTTGCGGGTGTTGGCCATCGGAGACAGTTTGTTGGCGTGGCACAAGTGGACGGGCCGTGATGTTCCTGCGGTCATGGGTGATTTGTTGGGCGCAAAAGTAGTGAATGCCTCTGTGGCGGGAGCGCGGTTTTCCGACGATTCGATGCTGCGGCGGTCCGCCGGTTTTGAGGTGCGCACACAGTTTCGCAATGGCTCATGGGACATCGTGTTGATCAACGGCGGGGCCAATGACTTTCTTGGCGATTGCAATTGCGGCGCCTGTGACTCTGTGTTGGACAGTTTGATTTCATCGGAGTTGACGGGTGAGGTGCCCAGTTTTGTGACAGATGTATTGCGTACGGACACACAAGTTCTTTGGATGGGGTATTACGCAAGTGCTCGCTTGGGGCCGTTTGAAGGGTGCCGCCCGTTTCTAGAGGAATATGATGCGCGTGTGGCACGGCTGGCTGCACAGACACCTGGTATGCAGTTTGTCGACAGCGAAGATGTGGTGACCCCGAATGATGCGTCTTTGTTTGCTTTTGACGGTATTCACCCATCAGCCAAAGGTGCGCGCCTTATTGGTGCATATCTGGCGCAATCTGTGCCGCAATAGCGCATTTTCTGGAAACACTTTGGTTCACTTGGCAGCCATGGGGCCCTATAGCTGAACCATGGCTAAACGCACGACAAAAACCAAAAAAAAGACGGTTAAGAAAACCAAGAGGCAGCGGCGTCGGCCCGACCTTTGGATAAAACGCTGGACGTTGCGCATTGTCAGCGTTGCATTCTTGTTAGCCGTGTTTGTGGTCGTGCTGTGGGGCGTATTTAACCCGCCCACGACGTTTTACATGTTGCAGGAATCCCGCCGATTGGACGGTGTAGAGCGTACTTGGGTCGATATGGATCAAATCGCGCCGATCATGCCCCGCGCCGCAGTGGCGGCCGAGGATTCGAATTTTTGTCTGCACTGGGGGTTGGATGTTGGCGCAATCCGCAAGGCGATCGATGAAGGCAGTCGGCGCGGTGCGTCGACGATTAGTCAACAGGTCGCCAAAAATGTGTTCCTATGGCATGGGCGGTCTTATTCGCGTAAAGTGCTTGAGGCGGGGATGACTTTGGTCATGGAGGCGCTGTGGTCTAAACGGCGAATCCTCGAAGTCTATTTGAACGTCGCAGAGTTCGATGAGGGTGTTTTTGGCATCCAGGAAGCGGCTCAACATTACTTCGGTGTCGATGCTGCGTCGCTCACGTCTACACAGGCGGCACGACTGGCCGCGATTTTGCCTGATCCAAAGGGGCGTTCGGCCAAAAACCCATCGAATTTTGTACGTACACGCGCCCGGCAAATCATCGACGGCGCGGCCACGATCCGCGCGGATGGGCGCGCAGACTGTTTCCAGAGTTGAAAATGCCGCAACTAAGGTGCATGCATGCCAGACAACTAGAATAGCCCGGATACCCCATGGCCCGATTGTTTCACGTCCCTTTGTCCCCTTTCTGCCGTAAGGTGCGCTTGTCTTTGGCGGAAAAGAAGATTGAAGTGGAATTGGTTGAGGAACGCTATTGGGAAGGGGACTCGGACTTTTTGCGGCGTAACCCGGCTGCAAAAGTGCCTGTGCTGCGACTTGATGGTGTGACGATGTGCGAGAGCACTGCCATCTGTGAATACATCGAAGAAACCCACCCCGAGCCGTCTTTGATGCCGAGCAATGCACTGGCTAAACTTGAAGTGCGCCGTTTGGTGGGCTGGTTTGATGACAAGTTCCACAACGAAGTCACTTCGAAGCTGTTGTATGAGCGGGTGAATAAGAAGGTCATGAGCAAAGGCTTTCCTGACAGCCGCAACGTCAAGGATGGGGCTAAGGCCATTAAGTACCATCTGGATTATATGCAGTGGTTGCTGGACCATCGTCGCTGGTTGGCGGGCGACGTTATGACCCTAGCTGACTTTGCGGCTGCGGCGCATTTGTCCTGCCTTGATTATATTTCGGACGTGGATTGGAACCGTTGCGAGGTCGTGAAGGATTGGTATGCCAAGATCAAATCCCGCCCCGCATTCCGGTCAATTTTGGCGGATCAGGTGCCCGGCTTTCCGCCGCCGCGGCATTACAATGACCTGGATTTCTGATCCTAACGCTGGGTTGGGGCTCTGCCCCGTCGCATTCGCGACTCCCCGGAGTTTATTTTGCAAGATGAAAACATGGATCTGAAAGAGCGCGTTGTTGCGCGTGCTTTGGATGAAGGGTTTGTGATGGCACGCGTTTGTCGTCCGGGTGCTGTGCCGGAGGTGGCTGCGCGTTTGGATGCCTTTGTGGCCGCAGGGTATCACGGGCAGATGGGGTGGATGGCGGAGCGGATGCATTGGCGTGCAGACCCGTCGGTTTTATGGCCTGAAGCGCGTTCGGTGTTAATGTTGGCCGAAAGCTATGCGCCGGAACATGATCCTTTGGCAGTGTTAGCGCGACCCGACTTGGGCGGTGTTTCTGTCTATGCGCAAGGTCGCGACTATCATGACATCGTCAAGAAACGTCTGAAGCGATTGGCGCGTTGGTTGATCGAAGAAGCGGGCGGTGAATTGAAGGTGTTTGTGGATACAGCACCTGTGCCTGAGAAAGCCTTGGGGCAGGCTGCTGGCTTAGGTTGGCAGGGCAAACATACCAACTTGGTCAGTCGGGATTGGGGCAATTGGGCCTTTTTAGGCTCTGTTTTTACCACGTTGGACTTGGAGCCGGATGCGCCAGAGGTTGATCATTGTGGGTCGTGCCGCGCGTGTTTGGATGCCTGTCCGACGGATGCATTTGTGGGGCCTTATCAATTGGATGCGCGACGTTGCATTTCCTATCTAACGATTGAGCATAAGGGACCGGTAGAGCCTGATTTACGCGCCGCCATGGGCAACCGCATTTATGGGTGTGACGACTGTTTGGCAGTTTGCCCGTGGAACAAATTTGCCGTGGCGGCCAGCGACATGCGCTACCTTGGGGCCGTGGGTGCGCCGCCGTTGGCAGAGCTGGCCGAGTTGGATGATGTGGGATTCCGGGCACGTTTTTCAGGGTCTCCGATTAAGCGGATCGGACGCGATAGGTTTGTGCGCAATGTGCTTTACGCCATCGGCAATTCGGCCAATCTGTCCTTGATGTCTGTGGCACAGGGTCTGCTTGATGATCCTGACTCTGCAGTGGCAGATGCGGCGCGCTGGGCTGTGACGCGTTTGAGTTAGGCAAAGGAACGGGCATGGCGATATTGCTGGGGGTCGATACCGGGGGCACCTACACTGACGCGGTTCTGATC
>CAZJAW010000196.1:0-5249 GCA_964544035.1 uncultured Rhodobacterales bacterium | reverse complement strand
TAGTGCACATACGGTGTTCCCATCCATTCGCGGGCAGCTGAAATTATGACATTCGCCGTCATCGTCTGCTCCCCCCACTGTTGATGCCAGCTTTCTTGGGAACCGCGACAAGCCAATCATCCCCCGGAATGTCCGGAAATCCTTGAAAATTCGTGAGGTTGTTGAACTTTAAACGACATGTCTCAAACCGTTTGTCGCATCCGGCCGTCAATCGAATGGTATTCCCGACCTCTATTGGGCTGCGCAATGGCGTCCACAATTCGACTTCGCGCCCTTGCTCCGTTGTGCGATCCTGTTTGATGATGCCCCACAACTCCTTGCCGGGCCCATCAACCACATCCAAACGGCCACGTTGGAACCATCCTTCTGAAAACCCAGGGAGGTCATCCCACAAAAAAGCCCGCCCATCCTCAACAGCTTGCACCGCAATTTCTGTCGAATATCCCGCAGCAGACACATCAAACTTGCACGCCCCATCACCCAAAACCGCAGAACACGGTTTTTGGAACACTCTGCCTTGGGGTTTATTCAAGGCTTCGGACAACCCACGCAATTCGGCATTGAACGCACCGCCCGCGCGCTGAATGGACCCGATCGTGCCGCGAAATTGCAACCAACGCTCGTCCGGATTTGCCCAATTGACCAACCAAGCTTGCACCTCAGCGCCGTCAAAGCGCCCCGCAACAATGTCGTCCTCACGCACAGATGCATGTGAAAGCGCGCCAATCGCCTCCGTGTTGTCAACGCTCAAACCCGTTGTTTGGGACAAAGCCATGGCCGACAATCCAGAATCCGCTTTGAATTCCATCCCATCAAACGCCAAAGCCTGATCGTGGTCGGTAAATCCGAAAAACTGCCCATCGCTGCGGGTAATGGCCCATGCGCGGCATAGGGTGGTTATTCCGGTCTCAATATGGGCCCTAAAGGCTTGTGACATTCCTGACATCAGACACGCAACTCCACGATTGGGACACTCGGAACGTCTCCAGCTTTGAAACTGGCGACACTTGTTTGGATGCTGCCCGTGTCAAACCGCACAGGCACATCAAATTCATAACCCGCGCTGATTTCGACGTCTGGATCAGGGGGGTGGGAAAACGTGATCATGCCCAGACTGGTATCGACCTCGTAATCGACACCTTCCTGCATCTCATCTTGTGACAACCCAATACGCACCGTACCTGCGACCGGTTTTCTGATCGGTCGCTCATAAGTGAAACTGCCGGAGCGATATACTTTCACCAAAGGAAAATTCTGGGTTGTTCCGTCGCCAATGGCGATGACTTGATCGGCAAATGTGGGCTCGCTGTTGGCGCGGCTGGACTTAAAGTCAGACCAATCCTTCCAACGAAACCCAAACATCTGGCCCTGACGCGCCTCAAAGAACGCAATCAACGTTTCCACATCATCAAGCGATCGCATGCCCATACCAGCATCGTACCGCCGCCGCGAATGCGCCCAGGGTGTGTTGCGTTCCTCGAACCCGTTGGCCAACGTAACGACATCCGTCCTTCGTTCAGGCCCGCCAACAGACCCAAAACTCAGATTGGCGGGAAACCGTACTTCATGAAAATCCATCCGCTGTGCTCCCTGTGCTTAACGATTTCGGCTGCCACGCCCAAGCGCGCGATTCATCTGTGCTGCGATCTGTGACTGGCTGCGTTGGAAACTGGCGGCATCGGGGGTGGAAATATTCATCACCACCGTTGATCCGCTGCCACCGCCCCCACGCACCCCAAGCTTGCCATCAGGCCCACGGGCCAATGGCATGATGGCCTCGGGGCCAGCTTCGCCCATGACCCCCATACCGCCACGCATCCCAAACGGAGTCGTCTGGCTGACGACCCCACCAGACGCAAAAGGCATAACGCGCCCCTGGCTAAACGGCGCCCCATCCGCAAACGGCAATATGCCTTGCATCAATCCACCGACACCTTGCGCCAATAGGCCGCCAAAATGTTCGGTGACCGGTTTTATCGCCGCATTATACGTGGTGTTGATCATCGACTGGGCCAGCGTATCCAGCGCGTCTGTCAAACTGGACCCATCAAAGATCAAATCATCAAAGGCCCGTCGCAATCCGCGGCTAAGCCCCTTTTCCAACACCGCGACGTCCCGACTGGTCGCAGCTGCGGATTCGCGCATGGCCCGCAAACTGCTGTCAAATTCCGAGACCATAACCGAAGCCTGCCCCGCGCTCTGTGCAAGCCCGTCTGCACTCAGTTCTAGGCTTTCGATTTGGGTTTCATAATCGTTCATCAAGCTCCCCTTTCTTCCCGTCCGGCCACGCATCCATCAATGCGTCCAGACCCGCTTTCAGCATCGGGCGTTGGTCTGCTTGTTCCCCAAGCATCAAACGCAATTCGGCAGGTGTCAGCGCCCAGAATGTCGCCGGATCCAAACGCAACCCCTGCAGCCCGGCCCGCATAAGCGCGGGCCAATCCAGTCCGTTCATGACCCCGGCATCGTAAAGGCGCGGGCCAGCAACTCGGCAGCCACCCGTGCGCCTTTCACAGGGCCGCCCTCAATCTCGGCTTGCGCCAGATCAATGGCATCGTGACCACCGCCCAACAGCCCAGCACGCAACAATGCCATGACGTCTCGGGCGGAAAACTGACCGCCCTCAAATCGTTCCACCACTGAAACAAGGCTGTCCGCCTCAAGCTCTGCCTCAAGGGCCGCCAAAGCCCCCAAGGTCAATCGCAACACGCAGCGCTCACCATTGATGGTCAGCGCCACATCCCCCCGCCATGGATTTTCCATTGGGTTTACAGCGCTGTGAAGGTTAATGCGCCCGCACTGGCCAAAGTCAGCTCGTACGTGGCTTCGCCATTATGGCTGCCGCTATATTCAATCGAGGTGACTTGGAATGGCCCCTCAATCACACCAAAATCCGGTATGATCACTTGAAAATCAGGCGTCTCACCGTCGAAAAACAACTGCCGTGCCCGCTCATCTGTGCCTTCGTCTTTGAACACACCTGATCCCGAAATGCTTGCCGAACGCACACCTGCCCCGGACAGCAATTCGCGCCAACCCCCTTGGCTTTCCAGGCTGGTCACATCCACAGTTTCCGCGTTGAAACTCACCCGCGTTGCGCGCAATCCTGCGATTGTCTCGAACTGCCCGTCCGAAGTCATATCGACCTTGATCAGAAGGTCCTTGCCGTTTTGAGCACCCATCGTCCGTCTCCATAGTTATATTGGAAATTAATCATCCACGCTGCGATACGTTGCAGACGCGTTTCAGTCGTCTTCGACCCGAGCCCGAAAAATCAGATCGATTTGTCGCCCAGCGCCTTTTTCGATTTTGCTCGCCTGCCCCCGCGTAAATTTCATCGACACCAAACGCCCACGCGACAATGTCAAAGGCGTTTCATGCAATGCGTCACAAATTGCGCCACCCACTTCTTTGGCCGCGACAAACCCAGCCACTTCGGTGACGACCTTGATGGTCATCTGATGTTCGGCCCCAATCCCGGTTGAATCGTTGCGCTCGCGCACAACTTCTTGGCCAATGCTCACGTAAAGCGGCGGCAACGCGCCACTTGGCAACGCGTCATAGATCGCACCACCAACCAGATCATTTAACGTCGGGTCGGCTGACAGCGCTCCAAAGATGGCGCTCTGAAGCGCTGCGGAAACGGCGTAACTCATGGCGCCACCTCTTCGTCAGCGAAACAGGTCAGATATCGCCCCTCGACGTCGAACTCTGTGACGGCTCTAATCTGGAACAGGCGCGCGCCATCCCTGAACCTTTGTTCTGCGACAGGGCGTTGGACATGGCCAATGGGTGCGGCGCGCACAACGATCTTGAAACTGACCGCTGAGACCGGTGCACCCCCCGTTTCACTGTCACGACCCGTACGCGGCAAGACGGACGCCCATGAAACACCAAGGCTGTCCCAACTTTCCACAAACCCACCTGCTCCATCGGATGTGCGCGTCGCACTTTCCAATGTCAGGCGTCGGTTCAAACGTGGCGGCACCTTCATCACGCACCCCCCGCGAACAATCGCACCGTTTTGTAACGCTCAATCAGGCTGGTCACACCAAACGGCATGCACCCCCCGCTCAGCCCCGTGTCGTTGCGAAATTCATAGTAATGCGCCGCCAGCAACAATACGGCCTGGCGCAAATCGACCGGAAGGTCACCCCAAGCGGGCCCAAATCCAGCGGTGAACGAAATCTCGGCCCGCCCAGCGCTCGGTATGGTTGGCAACATATACCCAACGGCCCGCACTTTCGGATGCGCGTTATCCTGCTCCAACCAAAAGATGTCGTTATCCACAACACTCCTGTCCCCTAGCCTTTGGACAATCTCCATTGAATGGATCACAGCAACCGGCGCCACTGGAAGCGGGTGCACATCCGGACAATGCCAACCGATCACATCCAGACGAAAGTTACGCTCCAGCAGTACCTTTCCAGTCCGCCCCTCTATCGCCGCAAGCGAGGCGCGCAGAAAGCCGCGCAAGACGTCCTCTTGCACTGTGTCTTCTGCAAACCCCGTTCCCAGTCGCAAATGCGCCTTTAGATCATCGACGGGCAATGCCCCGTCAGGCACTGTGGTCTCTTCGATCAGCTTCATTGATCTTCTCCTGACAATTCCGTTCCCCCGCTCCACTCTCCCGTGCGCACCGCTACAATCCCGGACGCACGCCACGCCGCGTCGCTCGGACGGAGGGGAGCAGCTGGACAACGCCTCGCATAGATGATGCGTGCGCCCGGGTGTCGAAGGCGGTCTCCCGCCCCCGACGATCCACCAACAGCGTTAGGCTGCGGCGAATTTCAGGATTTTGATCGCAGCAAAGTCGCTGACATCTCCGCCCACGCGTTTTGTGGCATAGAACAGAACATGAGGTTTCGCGCTGAACGGGTCGCGCAGGACACGCAGATCAGGACGTTCCGCAACAGTGTAACCCGCCGAGAAATCACCAAAGGCAATCGCATCTGCACCCGCCTCTGGATCCGGCATGTCTTCGGCGATCAGAACGGCATAGCCCATAAGACGTGCAGGCTCACCAGCGGACAGACCATCAGACCACAAGAAGCGGCCGTCATTGTCTTTCAGCTTGCGGATATGACCGGCCGTTTTGGAATTCATCACAAACGTACCGTTGGCGCGATATTGCGCGCCCAATGCGTAAACGACATCCACGACAGCCTCTGCAGTGACAGCGCCATCCGTACCCGTCGCAACATACCCCAGAATGCCCCAAGACCATGAATCCTCAGCAACAATGGAAT
>CAZJAW010000195.1:0-5253 GCA_964544035.1 uncultured Rhodobacterales bacterium | reverse complement strand
GCCGAAGACGTCCGTGCCGCAACCTTGTTTCGTGACGCCCTTGGTACTGCACGCCTGCTCCCGGCACGGCGCTATTTAATCGCAATCGCCATTGCACTGGTGGCACTCATTGGCCTCGCTGGCCTGTTCTCGGGCACTTGGCGGCTAACGCTGTGGACAGCAGGCGGCATCGCCTTTTCCTTGGGCCTACTGGCACTCGCAGCCACTGCTATCCGTTGGCTGTCCCGATATGCGGCCCCACGCGCAAAGGGGCGGCCTGCCCTGCGATGGGCTCTTGGCAGCATTTCTGGCACACGCGAGGGCGCGGCTTCGGTCGTGCTGTCTCTGGGTCTTGGTCTCTCGGTCTTGGCCGCTGTCGGTCAAATCGACGGCAACCTACGCAACGCCATATCAACCAATCTGCCTGAACATGCGCCCAGCTATTTCTTTGTTGATATCCAAAAAGATCAGATGCCCGGTTATACCGACCGGCTGATCAATGACCCGGCCGTCAGCCGCGTCGACAGCGCGCCGATGCTGCGTGGAGTGGTTACGCAGATCAATGGCATACCCGCCCGCGAAGTTGCAGGCGATCACTGGGTGGTTCGGGGCGATCGCGGACTGACCTATGCCGAGGTTCCAGATACAAACACCCAGATCGTCGCTGGGTCATGGTGGCCCGAAGGCTATACCGGCCCTCCCCAAATCAGTTTTGCCGCCGAAGAAGCCGCAGAAATGGGCATCGGTTTGGGCGACACGCTCACCATCAACATCCTTGGACGAGACATCACCGGCACCATCACGTCCCTGCGCGAAGTCGACTTTTCCACCGCTGGCATTGGTTTCATCTTATCGATGAACCCGAGTGCCCTAGAGGGCGCGCCGCACACGTTCATCTCGACTGTTTACGCCGAGGACGAAGCCGAAGGGCCAATCCTACGCGACATCGCAGACGCCTATCCCAACATCACCGCGATCCGCGTGCGCGACGCAATCGACCGGGTCAGCGATTTGCTCGCCAGTCTGGCCGCGGCAACGTCTTATGGTGCAGCGGCAACGCTGCTAACTGGCTTTCTCGTACTGATAGGTGCAGCGGCTGCAGGCACTCAGGCGCGCACTTACGAAGCGGCCGTTTTAAAAACTCTGGGTGCAACGCGACAACGCATCCTGCTCAGTTTTGCGCTGCGGGCTGCCCTACTTGGCCTTGGCGCCGGGTTAGTGGCTCTGGCCGCAGGTATCACAGGCGGCTGGGCGGTTAGCAGATTTGTGATGGAAACAGATTACAGCGTCATCTGGCCTTCTGCACTTGCGATCATTATCGGGGGTGTCGCTGCGACCTTAATTGCAGGTCTCGCCTTTGCATGGGGACCTCTCGCCGCTCGGCCCGCACAGGTGCTGCGTGGGCGCGAATAATTCGCGTTGCGGGGCATCCGCCCCCATGCGAGGAGAACGAAACGCATTGGAATCATGAAAGGCTCCGCATGAACGACCAGTTGCCAATGGCAGTAACCGCGCCCCTGTCCCCGGCTCAAAAAACACAACTTATCAACTTGATCCGCCGCGCCGCCAAGGCCGAAATCATGCCGCGCTTTCGCACTTTGGATGTGGGTGACATCGATACCAAACGGGACGAAAATGATCTGGTGACAGCCGCCGACACCGCAGCCGAGGCGATGATTACCCGTGGTCTGCAAATGGCGTTTCCACATGCGTTGGTGATCGGAGAAGAGGCCGTTTCCAAATCCCCCGATTTGCTCAAAGGTATCGCCGAAGCTGAGCTGTGCTTTATCATCGACCCCGTAGACGGGACGTGGAATTTCGCCAAAGGCATGCCGCTCTTTGGCACGATCATCGCCGTATGTCGCTTTGGTCAACCTGTGCTGGGCCTGATCTATGACCCCGTGGGCAATGATTTGATCGTGACCGACGACACATCGCCCGCCGAGTGGCGCACGCAGTCGGGCCGTCGCCGCCCGATCCAGACGGCAGCGCCAAAGCCTCTTGATCAAATGACTGGCTACTTGCACATCCGCTTAATGCCGGAAACTGATCGTGCATACATGTGGTCCAAGGTCGGTGTGCTTGGTTATGTTGGCACGTTGCGGTGTTCCGCGCATGAATACCGCCTGCTCGCGACCGGGGCTGCAGATTTTGTCCTGTCTGGCCATCTGAACTGTTGGGATCATGCAGCGGGTGTACTTTTGTGCCAGCAAGCGGGCGGCAAAGCAGCCATGCTTGACGGCAGCGCTTATAATGCGGCGATGACTTCAGGTTATCTGCTTTCGGCGTCCTCAGAAAAAGTCTGGAACGAAGTCGCCACCCATTTCGCTGATCTGATGTCTGACTCATGACACCGTGGTTTTTTGGCTATGGCAGCTTGGTGAATCGGGCAACGCACACCTATCCGCAGGCGCAAACAGCAACGCTGAACGGCTGGCGGCGCCTCTGGGTGCGCACGAAGCTGCGCGACGTGGTGTTTTTGTCAATTCATGAAGCCCCCGGTCACAGCATCGATGGGCTGATCGCGGCGGTTCCCGGCGGCGACTGGGCCGCCCTTGATAAGCGCGAAGGTGGTTACGCCCGCATCGACGCCTCTGCTCAGGTGACCCACGAAGCCACGGCCACTGACATTGCCGCCTACCAAGTGCCTTCCACAAATCAGGTCGCAGATGGAACCCACCATATTCTGCTCAGCTATCTTGACGTGGTGGTGCAAGGTTTCCTGCGCGAGTTTGGTGAGGCCGGTGCCGAGGCCTTTTTTGCCACAACCGACGGCTGGGACACGCCTATTCTGAACGACCGCGCTGACCCGCTTTATCCCCGCGCCCAAAAGCTGACGGCGCAAGAACAGAATTTAACTGATCGCCTAATCGCGCAGTGTCAGCAACAATAATACTGCGCAACAACGATCCGCAACATCTGACCCATCGAACCTTCTGCGACGCGCCGTCCAGTGGAACTGGTCTTTTGGGTCAGAGTGTTTTTACAACCTGCAGCAGCGGCATCAACGCCGCCATATCCGGCCCATGCGCTTGACCCGTCAGCGCCTTGCGCAGCGGCATGAACAAACCACGCCCCTTGCGACCTGTCGCTTCCTTCACAGCGCTGGTCCATGCACCCCATGTGTCAGCGCCAAAGGGCGCGTCAGGCAGCATAGTCAGCGCTTGGGTCACAAAATCGCGGTCCTCGTCGTCGACAACCGGATCTGCACCATCGCGGCATAAAATCCACCATGCATCCAGATCCTTCATCGTTTCGATATTGTCACGCATGACAGTCCAGAACGCTTCTGCTTGATCAGCGGGCACGCCCAGTGCGTCGATCCGGTCAGCTACGGCCTCCAACGGCAGGGATTGCAAATAACGCCCAGTCAGCGGATACAAATCGCCTGAGTCAAACTTTGTCGGTGCAGACCCAAAACGCGACACCTCAAAGCCTTCAATGAGCGCCGCCATATCAGTGCGCACCTCAACAGGATCAGACGATCCCAAACGGGCCATCAACGACAGCAGCGCCATAGGTTCCACACCGCTTTCACGCAAATCGCGCAAGGCCAGCGTGCCAAGACGTTTGGACAGTGCTTCGCCCTGTGGGCCGGTCAAAAGAGAATGGTGCGCGAAGCGCGGCGCCGTGCCGCCAAGCGCTTCGATGATCTGGATTTGCGTGGCCGTATTGGTCACGTGATCCGATCCGCGCACAACGTCCGTCACGCCCATACCCAAGTCATCGACCACAGACGCAATTGTATAAAGCACCTGCCCATCTTGCCGAATAAGCACCGGGTCGGACACAGAGGCCGCATCAATACTGATGTCGCCCAAAATACCATCAGTCCATTCAATACGTTGCTGATCCAACTTGAAACGCCACACGCCAGTGCCGCGCTCGGCGCGAAGCGTGTCTTTCTCCGCCTCACTAAGTGCCAAAGCGGCACGATCATAGACGGGCGGCTTGCCCATGTTCAGCTGTTTCTTGCGCTTTAGGTCCAGTTCCGTGGGAGTTTCGAACGCCTCATAGAACCGACCATTAGCCCGAAGTTTTTCCGCCGCATCATTGTAAAGATCCAGCCGTTTAGACTGATATTCCACCTTGTCCCAATGCAGGCCCAACCATTCAAGATCTACCTTGATGGCATCGACATATTCCTGCTTTGACCGTTCCGGGTCCGTATCGTCGATACGCAGGACAAAAGTACCGCCGGCCTTGCGCGCGATCAGATAATTCATCAACGCTGTGCGTAGGTTGCCAACGTGGATATAACCTGTGGGGGACGGGGCGAAACGGGTGGTTGTCATATGTTGTCTCCGGACTCTTGTGCCTGCCTTGTCACAGGGGCACCGCCTTGTCCAGTTTTGCGACTTTCAGTCGTGTCCATCAAGAATGAGGCCAACGCCGATATGACCCGGTGCAGTGTAATTCGACAATTTGGTTTTGCGTATTGCATATCCCCTTGCCGTCGAAATTCTCCCGCATCCAATTGTAAAAGAGCGAAATTTTTCAGCGTTTTTAGCTTGGCGCAATTCGCCCCGACAAAATATCAATAATTTTTTCGTGAGAGGGCAACACTCCCCAAAAAATACGTTATGAATGCCGCATCACGCATTAAGGATATAAGCTATGTCGAAATCTCCTAACTTCTCTCGCCGTACTGCCCTAATGGGGGCCGCCGCATTGCCATTGGCTGCTGTCACGGCCACATCCAGCCGCGCTGCCGCGCCTATGCTAGGCCTCTCTCAGGAAAATTTTCGCCGCGTTAAAGTTGGCAACTTTGAAGTCACCACGCTTCTTGCTGGGACTCGGCCTGTAGAGAACCCGCATAAGATATTTGGCCTTAACGTAGACGAACAGACTTTCAACTCGGTGTCTGCCGCTGCGGGTTTGTCGACGGCTGCCGCGCAGTTCTTTTTCACACCAACGCTGGTGAACAATGGCAGCGAGTTGGTACTGTTTGACACTGGTTTGTCTGGCGCCGCGACTGTGCAGGCCCTTGAATCCGCTGGTTACACAGCAGATCAAGTTGACAAAGTCATTATCACTCACATGCACGGCGACCACATCGGTGGCCTGTCCACAGACGGAACACCGACCTACACCAATGCCTCATATGCCACCGGCGCAGTTGAGTTTGATGCGTGGTCGGGCACCGACAACGAGAACTTCGACGGCAAGGTTGCGCCTTTGGCCGAAAAGATGACCATGTTGGATGATGGCGGATCACCTGCGTCAGGTATCACGGCCATAGCTGCCTTTGGGCACACACCCGGTCACATGGCC
>CAZJAW010000194.1:0-5258 GCA_964544035.1 uncultured Rhodobacterales bacterium | reverse complement strand
TTTTAGACCCATCACCACTTCGGATAGTTGGCATGTACCACTGCCAGCACTTGTTGCCGCCCTTGCGTGATGGCCCAGATGGTCCAGCAACGCTTGCATCCGTTGGCTGGCGTCGTGAATCGTTGCACTAAGTTCGCGCGCATCTTCGCCGCTGGCACCAGCCTGCAAAAGCTCGGCGGCACCTTGGATGGCCGTCAAGGGCGACGTCAGCTCATGCGCCACATGATCCGCATAGGCTTTCATCCCATCGGCGCGATTGTGCAGGCTTTCGCCCATAGCCATCACGCTGGCCCCCAATGCGCCCAACTCGGGCGTGCCAAAATGCGTAGGCGGCGGAGCGTCTCGTCCTGCTTTCATCGCACGCGCATAATCAGTCAGTTTGTAGATCGGGCGTAGCACCAGCCGCCACAACAGAAAGCCCAAAACCGAAGTCGCCACCACGGCGATCCAACCAACCAGCCACGCTGTCTCTCCCCAGCCCAGCACATTGCCCCACAGCCGCAGGTAAATGATCCCGAATAGGGGCGACATCAACACGGCAGCCAAAGTACCGCCGATGACAAGTGCCAGCGGCGGGCGCCACTTTTGGCCAATGCGCGTTATTGGCCCGTGCATGCACCCATCCTGATGCCAATGCCGTGCACAGTTTCAATGGCGTCTGCACAGCCCGCCTTGGTCAGTTTGGCGCGCAGATTGCGCAAATGGCTGTCGAGGGTGCGATCACTTGCGCCCGCGTGACCATAAAGCGCATCCGTCAACGACGGGCGCGCATGGATGCGCTCGGGTTGGGCGATGAGGTGCGCAAGGATGCCCATCTCTCGCGCGGTCAGGGTGACAGGGTCGCCGTGCACCAAACAAAGATGGCGTGTGGCATCGACGCTAATCACGCCGCGCGCCGTGGCGTTGGCGGTCGCCGTCGGTGCCATCGGCCGTGTGCGCTTTAGGATCGCGGCGATGCGCACGACCAACTCACGCGGAGAGAACGGCTTGGTCACGTAATCGTCGCCACCCAGTTCAAAGCCCAGTATCCTGTCGATCTCGTCTTGACGCGCCGTTAAAAATAGCACCGGTGTCGCGTCAGTCGTGCGCAAGTCGCGACATACCGACAACCCGTCCTTCTCGGGCAAACCGATATCCAACACAATCAGATCAAACCGGCCCGAGCGCGCCTTGGCCAGCCCCTCGGCCCCGTCACCTGCCTCGCTGACCTCGTAACCAGCTTGTTGCAACGCGATGCGTAGGACAGAGCGAATATGTGGGTCGTCATCGATGATCAAAAGGTGCGGATCACTCATGGTATGGTCACGGCTGTTTTCATGGCGGCTAGGCTACGGCGCACACGCCAATTGCGAAAGCCCCATTCGCGCCAGTCACTTGGTTGGAACACGCGCGGCACGTAAGTTCTATATTGCGAACTACATATACTTTGCCAGCCCACACCAAATCGGGCCCTCATGGCAGGAACCACATCCTCGGACAGATAACAAATCGCAACGGTATCCGGATCAGCAAAACGACTAAGATTGTGTTTGGCGATGGCCGCATCAAAACTGACAAAAGCGCAGATATAAAGCACCACCGCCCCCAGCGCCCCACTGCGCAGCAACATCCAAGCTGCAGGACGGTCCTTCCAAACTTGCCAGACGACGATGCACAAGCCCGATGCCACCAGCCCCATCCACACATAAGCCGCCAGCCGCAATCGCGTCAGACCATAAAGGTCTACGTAGGTCTCCAACCGCCAAACAGACGCGGCAACCAATGCCAATGTTTGCGCCAACCACAACAGCATCAACCAGCGTAACACAGGCCGCCCGGCAAGATGTGGGCGCGCCAGCACGGCAAACAAACCCGCCAGCAGTGCCGTAACCAACAACGGATAGGCACCACGATGTGCATATGCGGCGGCTGTGATCCCATCAGGCAAGCCCACGTCACCATATAGGAACAGAACATCCATCGCCGTCTGCACGGCAAACAATGCATTGAATGCCACAAGCGAGCGCGCGACCGAGCCTGCGTTAATGATCCCTTGACGGCGCACGGTTGCGCGCACAGGACGTCGGGCACGCAACCGCTCGCGCATGCCCCATGCCGCCAGAACGGGCCAGATGGCGATGCTGAGCACAATCCAGAACCACAACCGCCACATGTTCGGCGCAGGAAGCTGCCATTTCAGCAGGTCGTTCAGCCCGCGATCCAGTATTGGGTTGGCCCCGACCAGCAAAAGGGCAAAAATGAACGTCGCGCCCAAAGGCAGCGCCCACGTCATGACCAAGGCGCGGATATCAAACCGCACTGAGCGGATTTGGCTGACCCGGTCAGCCGCTTTGACGCCGCTTTGAAAGCTGTGCACGGGCGCCACCCACCACAACCGCATTGCGCCCCGTAAAAGGTCGCGCCGCGACAAACCTGCCAAAGCTGCACAACATGCAGACAGCCCACACAAAGCGATCAATACGGACAAGGGCTGCACCAATTCGATCAGCGGCAGCACCGACAGCACCGCGCCCGAGGAGATGCCGATACGCGCCTGCGTGCTAATCCGCGGCCATGCCAGCGCGAGCCCCGCCATAAAGATCATCAACGCAACCAGTGCAAAACTAAGGGCGGGGACAGCCTTCCAAACCAAAAGGTCTGCGCACGCGATCAAAGTCAGCAATAGACCCGCCTTGAAACTATCATGCTTACGTTGCTTTTGTTTGCTTTGCCCTGTGCCTTTGGGCGCATCCAACCACCAACCGTCCTGCTGCATGCTCAGCGGTACCCCGCCAAAAATCCTCGTTTCCATGGCCTGTCCTTTTGTCTTTGCCCCTGTTGATAGACAAAGTTCTGACAGGCAGATGTGCAGGGCATTCCCTAGGGCTTGTGCAGAAATTGTGCAGGCGGTGGCAGACTGCCACGGCTTGCCAAACGGCGCCTCTCGTGCCACTTCCAAAATCTGTCCAAATCCGAAAGGATCGCTTTTATGCAAGCCACGCAATCTCCGCCAATCGGCACAAGCGCCGCCCAATTGCCGCAGGTCACCGAACCGCGCAATCCTGGCATGGCGCTGGATATGGACTGGGTGCGCCGGGTTCGGGCCAATACCTCGGCCATTGAACGTCGCTGTGCTACGCTGCCAGCACGCCGTTCGATCAAGAAAGACTATCAAGCGGCATGGCTGCTAAAGGCAATCAGCCTGATCGATTTGACAACGCTATCAGGCGATGACACCGAAGCCCGCGTGCAACGTTTGTGTGCCAAGGCGCGCCAGCCAGTACGCAACGACATATTGAAGTCTTTGGACATGGAGGGCCTGTCGACAGGTGCCGTCTGCGTCTATCACGAGATGATCCCCGCCGCTGTCACTGCCTTGCAAGGCTCAGGTATTCCTGTTGCGGCAGTCTCCACTGGGTTTCCCGCTGGCTTGTCGCCTTTCCCCTTACGTCTGCAAGAAATCAGCCAAAGCGTTGCCGCGGGTGCTGGCGAGATCGACATCGTTATCTCGCGCCGTCACGTTCTGGAAGGCAATTGGCAAGCGCTATACGACGAGATGGCTCAAATGCGCGCGGCTTGTGGGGACGCCCATGTCAAGGCGATCCTTGCGACCGGCGAATTGGGGTCCTTGCGCAATGTTGCGCGCGCCTCACTGGTTTGCATGATGGCCGGCGCTGATTTTATCAAAACCTCGACTGGCAAGGAAAGCGTGAATGCGACACTGCCCGTGACCCTTGTGATGATCCGCGCCATCCGCGACTATTTCGAAACGACAGGATATCGCGTCGGTTACAAACCCGCAGGCGGGATTTCCAAAGCCAAAGACGCTCTGGTCTATCTGTCGTTGATCAAAGACGAACTCGGCGATCGCTGGCTGATGCCCGACCTTTTCCGCTTTGGCGCGTCGTCACTGCTGGGTGATATCGAACGGCAACTCGAACACCATTTGACTGGCGCCTATTCCGCAGGCTACCGCCACCCCATCGGGTAAAGCGGGATTTCAAATAAATTCCGGCCCATTTTCCGCGACAGAAAATGCCGACCGGAGCAGACGATAGGACGATACAATGACCGTCAAAGACATCTTTGAAACCATGGACTACGGCACCGCCCCCGAAGCAGCAGGCGACGCGCTGGCATGGATCGTCGATCAGGGTGCGCAATTCGGCCACTTTATCAATGGCGAATTCACCGCCGCGACCGGCGACTTCGAGTCCAAGAACCCCGCCACAGGCGAATCCCTCGCCACCCTATCGCAAGCCAGCCAAGCCGACGTCGACGCCGCCGTCAAAGCCGCCCGCGCCGCTCAACCCAAATGGGCCAAATCAGGTGGTCACGCCCGCGCGCGCGTCCTTTACGCCATCGCGCGGCTCTTGCAAAAACACAGCCGCCTGTTCGCGGTCCTCGAAACCCTCGATAACGGCAAACCTATCCGCGAAAGCCGGGACATCGATATCCCCCTTGCGCAACGCCATTTCTATTACCACGCTGGCATGGCGCAATTGATGGACACCGAACTGCCCGAGCGCGACGCTTTGGGCGTGTGCGGCCAAATCATTCCCTGGAACTTCCCTCTGCTCATGCTGGCGTGGAAAGTCGCTCCAGCCCTCGCCATGGGCAACACCGTCGTGCTGAAACCGGCTGAATACACTTCTCTCACGGCTCTTTTGTTTGCCGATATTTGTCGGCAGGCTGGCGTACCTAAGGGCGTCATCAACATTGTCACAGGCGATGGTGCCGTCGGCGAAAGGATTGTGAACGCCGAGGTGGACAAAATCGCCTTTACCGGATCAACAGCTGTCGGCCGCCGCATACGCCAAACCACAGCAGGCACGGGCAAGGCGCTGACTTTGGAGTTGGGCGGCAAATCCCCCTACATCGTCTTTGATGACGCCGATCTTGATTCCGCTGTCGAAGGGTTGGTGGACGCCATCTGGTTCAACCAAGGGCAAGTCTGCTGTGCAGGTTCGCGCCTATTGGTGCACGCACCCATCGCTGATGCATTTTATGCCAAGCTGCGCGCCCGCATGGACCGCTTGCGCATCGGCAATCCGTTGGACAAATCCATCGACATCGGTGCCATCGTAGATCCTGTCCAACTGGACGCGATCACCAATATGGTGACCGCCAATACCGCAGGCACCACGTACCAAGCCAACAGCGCAGTGCCCGCCACGGGCAGTTTTTATCCACCAACCCTAATCACGGGCCTCAACACCGCCGATACGTTGATGCAGGAAGAAATCTTTGGCCCTGTCCTGGTCGGCACAACCTTCCGC
>CAZJAW010000193.1:0-5261 GCA_964544035.1 uncultured Rhodobacterales bacterium | reverse complement strand
AGCCTCAGACATGCCCGGTGGAACAGGATGTGGGATCGACGTCGTCATGTGCGCGACACGCTCATCCGACCAATAAAGGTCAATCATGCCCTTATCGGATTTACGAAGCGGGCGCAGCACAAGGCGCTCTGTTTCGATCACGGGTTGGGTCACAATCTTCTCCATCTCCATTGTCACGTTCCTCCTCCGAACAAAACAAACAGCACTGACGCGACGGTCAGAGCTGCGAGGGTATACATTAAATAGGGCTCCGCGCGTGTCCCTGCGAGGTTTTGAGCAATATAATCACCAGCAAGTGTCCAAAGGGGGTGTAAAACCGCTTGGACGGCAAGAAAAATAGCTGCAATTGTAACCGTTGCGATCAACGGATCGGTGTTTGGCGAAACAAAGCTCGTAAAACCTGCGACAATCATCGCCCACGCTTTGGGGTTGAGCGGGTGCACAATCAACCCGGCGACAAAGCCAGGTGCGGCGATTGCCGGACCAGCCTGTCCCAGCCGCAAGTTAGCGACTTTCCAGGCCAGCCAGATGATATAGGCCGCTGACACCCATTTGAGTGTTTCAAACACCCAAGGGGCGTGGGCTGCCAGTTGCATCAAGCCAAAGCCGACCGGCCAAATCACCAATTGTTTGCCAAATACCACCCCGGCTACGAATGGCAGGGCAGCGCGAAGACCAAAACGCGCGCCAGTCGCCAACAGCGCCATGTTGGCCGGCCCCGGCGTACCCACCTGACTGACAGCAAAGATCGCAAAGGAGGCGGCGGCGACGCTCACTTTGCCCGCCTAAGATCGCGGTCCAGCAGGCCGAGGATCAGATCATCGTGCCATTCTTTCGCGATCAGTGCAGATTCACGTTCTCGTCCTTCGACGATGAAACCAACCTTTTCATATGCAGCTATGGCGCGTGCGTTAAAGTCCAGAACGCGACAACCAAGGCGGTGCAAACCCAATGTGTCAAAGGCATGCGCGGCCAATACTTGCATCGCTTCAGTGCCAAACCCCTGCCCCAACGCATTTGCATCCAAAATGCCAATCGCGATTTGGGCCCGTTTGTCGGAATAGTTGACGCTATGCAGGCGAATACCGCCAATCAACGCTCCGTTTGCTTCGATGATCCACGCGTGCGCATCGTCAATATGAGAATGCACCCATGCTTCTGCAGCTTCCGAAGTGATGTCCCGCACCGCCTTGGGGTCTGCACCAAACATTGCGTGGATTTCAGGTGAATTGCCCAATGCAAAGCGCGCTTGCGCGTCCAATGGTGTGGCATCGCGCAAAGTGATGCGCGTGCTGTTCAGAGTAGGTTTGATCTGTCCGGCCATGTCTTGGCCTCGCTGTCTGAAAATGAGAAAGGGACCGGCGTTTCCGCCGATCCCCGAATTTTGTCAAAACTCGCTTGGTTCGGCTTACTCCGCAGCCTCCGCGACCGGGAGAACGGAAATAAACGTACGGTTTTTGAGACCTTTGTGGAAGGTCACGTGGCCGTCGACTTTTGCAAAGATTGTGTGATCTTTACCCATGCCTACGCCTTCAGCTGGCCAAAACTTGGTGCCGCGCTGACGTACGATGATGTTTCCGGGAATGACGTTTTCGCCGCCATATTTCTTTACGCCTAGACGACGTCCAGCGGAGTCGCGACCGTTACGGGATGAACCGCCTGCTTTTTTATGTGCCATTGGTGTCTCTCCTTAGCCTTTAGCCAGCTCTGCGGCTTGTTTCAGCCACTCGTCGCGATCGATGCGACCTTTGAACGACAGTTTTTCGTCCATCTCTGCGATGTCTTCAGGCGACCACGCCGCGATTTGAGCAAATGTTGTTACGCCAAGTGCATGCAGCTTCTTGACGATCACTGGACCCACACCGCTGATCTGCGTCAGATCATCACCGTCTTTTGCTGCGGCCTTTTTAGGCGCTGCTTTCTTGGCGGGTGCTTTGGCTTTTTCGGCCTTAGGGGCCGCTTCTGCCTTAGGTGCGGCTTTTGCTTTAGGCTCTGCTTTGGCCTTGGGCTCTGCTTTGGCTTTCGGAGCCGCCGCCTTGGCCGCTTTGGCCTTCTTGGCAGGTTTCGCGACTTCTGCAGCCGCGATGGCAAACCCGGCGCCATTTTCAGCCGCCATGATGCCAGATGCCGCAGCACCGGACGCCAGAATGTCTGTGACACGCACCAGCGTCAGCTGCTGGCGGTGGCCCTTGGTACGCTTGGAAGAGTGCTTCCGGCGACGCTTGACGAAATTGATCGTCTTGGGACCTTTGATCTGTTCGATGACTTCAGCTTGCACGCCTGCATCTTTCAACATCGGGCTACCGACTTGGGGCTTGTCGCCGCCAATCATCAGCACAGAGTTGAATTGGACTTTGTCACCTGCATTTGCGGCCAGCTTTTCAATACGGAGCACATCGCCCGATTGAACTTTGTACTGTTTGCCGCCGGTTTTTAGAACCGCGAACATATGGTCTTCCTTTATTTGCCGCGTCGTGTGGCCCCGGAGTTTCCGGTGTTTTGGCCCCTTTGATGGGGTCCGCCTCGGACAGCGCGCCCCTTCGGGCGACATGTGAATCAAAACCAGCCCACAGGAGTGCAGGCTGGCTTAGCGGGCTTATGTTCAGATCAGACCTTCGAGTCAAGGGGGGCTGGCCGCCCTTACAGCTCGTTTTGCGGTAAAAGCCGACCGACAGCCTGCCCTAGTGCAAAAGACAAGCTAGAATAGCTGGAACCAAACGCGTCAAAAAGGGCGTCATCAACCGCTTGGCCCACATCCGTTTCCCAAAACGAGGTATAGATAGCAACGTCATCTGCACTGAGTGGGGATTGCGCCAAAGCGTAGTATCCACGCAACCAGCTTTCAGTTTCTGCATGCACGGCGTCGCGTTGTGCCTCGAAATCTGGCGTATCTTGGTTGCCTGTAACTTCGGCCATTCCAGCCACAAATGCGATACGCGCATCCATAGATGTCTTGGTATTGCGCTCGATCAAATCGCGAGTTGTCAGAAATTCGCTGACGGCGTCACTTTGCGCAGAAGGAGCAGACTTGGCGACCGTTTCAAGTTCCTGTTGCATCATCGCGCGTCTGGCTTGCACCTCAAGCTCCACAATTTGTGCGCCCAATTCGCTATCGAAGAAAAGTGTCGCTTGCGCGGCGATGTCGCCGTCCAGCGCCTGTGCCATGCCTGCGCGCAATTCTTGTTCCAAGCGAACGGGGTCATAAAGGCGGCGCACGGTTTCGCCAAATACGTTACCGCCCTGCCCGTTTAGAAATCCTTCATCAAGCGCGGCTCCGGACTCTAAGCCCTCAGTCGAAAAAACTTCGACCAAGGCCGGCAACCCCATCGCGTCCACCAACTGGTCAACTTGCGGGTTGGCATACGCCGCCTGCACGCTCAGCAGTATTGAAGCGGCCCATGTTATCAGAGCACGCATCACAGTTCCTGGCTGGGTTGGAGGCGCTGCATCGCACTGGCCAACGCTTCAAAGCGGTTGGCCATGACCTCGTATTGCACCGCATTCATCAAATCATACACCTGCCGCATTTTGGGGTTTTCCAACGCTTCAGTATATTCCAGAACCTCGCTGTCCGAAAACGACTGATATGTATAAGCGGCGCCGATCAGCGCACCCGCTTCGATTTCTTCCTTGATGGCAGCCTCGTCCGACGACAGGAGTTCGCGCAAGTCGGCCTCGTCCATCTGGAATTCGATCACCCCGGCGCCCGCAGCAGCGAGCAAAAAGCGCACCTGCACCTCTTGGATTGCACGCACAGCGGTCCCTGCACTGTCAGAGGCTTTGTTCATCCGTTCAAGATAGCCAAGGCGTGCACTGCCCAAACGCGTCAGGCCAGCAATGATCGCCTCGCCACTTTCCTCTTTCAGCTCTTCTTCCTCGCTGAGGTGCGACGCGTTTTCGACAACCACAAGTCGTTGCCCAAGATCAGTCGCGTAAAAATCGGCTGCGTGGGACAGCAAGTCGTCCTCAAGCGTTTCTTCAAGAATATCAAGGGCAATGCCAAACATGATCTCGTTTGAAAACACGTCTTGCGTAAGACGCGTCCACTCACTGCCAAAGTCCTCTGCTTCAAGCCCAAGCATCTGCGGCGCGGATTCCGCGGACAGGCGGATGCTTTCCAATGCGACGTCAAAGCCGGTCACTTCCAAAAACGCCTCCAACTTGGCGCGATCAGCGGACCATGCCAGAGCAGGCAACATCAAACAGAATACAACTGTGGCGAAGGCGGTGCGTATGGCGCGCATGTCATTCCTTTCAAGATCAGACCGCCCCGGAAGGGTTCGATCAGTGATTTGCACCTAAAGGTATGCGTTTTTGTGGCGAGGTCCACCAAATTTAGCGTGTAGGGCAGATAAGGCGAAAAGTGTCTTGCTCTTGCGCGGTGTAGGTTCTAATTGGGCGCACCACACCGCTGCGGAGAGGTGCCGGAGTGGTCGAACGGGGCGGTCTCGAAAACCGTTGTGGGTGCAAGCCCACCCAGGGTTCGAATCCCTGTCTCTCCGCCATTACCACTTTTTACCACATTCAATCCGATAGCACTGAGCCGAACAATTGCATCTTGCCGATCGGAGACGGAAAGCATGCCGCATAAGACGTCGCCGCCTATGACCACAGGATAGATCAAATACTTGCGTGACTGAGTTGTTAGTGATTCACGTTTGCGGCGGAATCGGCTATGTCTCGTGCTATGTTAGACGCGCCCAAAATCCTGCCTGAAAACCCCGACGAACTGCGGGGCTTGCTGAAGTGAACCACCACGTATGAAGGTAACTAATCAAAGACGCAGTTCCAATGAGGATTTTCCGGTCATTCTATCTCAGAATTACTACGACGGTTTTCCAGAAGACCTGAACGGCGGGTTCATAGATTTCGTTGAACGCCTTCTCGCTGAAGGCTTTACGTTCGATGATCTTCCCGATTTTTTTCAGGAGTTTTTCGACCTCAGCTATTATGTGGCCCAAGTCCACAATGGTGGCCACGCTCAATTCATCGACAATACCGGTGGCCTGCCGGAAGACCGCATTCGCAGCGCAACCGCCGGAGCAAAGCGGCTGGAAGCGTCAAAAATCCTAGACGCGCTAACCAGTTTTGATGCTTGGGTGCGAGAGAACTTGGACGTCGTTAGGACTGGCGATGTAATGCGCCAATTGCCGCGTAACTCGGAACTACAGCGTTTTAACGGCATAATCTATGGTGCCTGGTTTGATCAGCCTGCTTTAGAGGCTTACGTTGCGGTTCAATCAGCGCGTTTCCAAGAATGG
>CAZJAW010000192.1:0-5271 GCA_964544035.1 uncultured Rhodobacterales bacterium | reverse complement strand
GTCTTTGTGGACGCTGATCAGACTGCATTGATGGTCGCGCTGTTTGCCGTGCTTGTGGGGATGTCTTGGTTTTACACACAAGTTTTTACAGGCCGCGCGGCACTTTTGCATCTGGGTGCGTTTACGGCGACGATCATGTCGGGCAACGTATTTTTTATCATCATCCCGAACCAGAAAATCGTGGTTGCGGATTTGATGGACGGACGAACACCTGACGCCAAATATGGCAAAATCGCAAAGCAACGCTCGACCCATAACAACTACCTGACCTTACCTGTCATCTTTTTGATGCTGTCCAATCACTACCCGTTGGCTTTTGCATCAGAGTTCAATTGGATCATCGCGAGCCTTGTGTTTCTTATGGGTGTCACCATCCGGCACTGGTTCAATACGCACCACGCGCGTGGGGGCAATCCACATTGGACATGGGCCGTGACTGTGCTGATTTTTATTCTGATCGTTGCCCTTAGCGTTTGGCCAAATGCGGAACGGGAAGCGGCGTTGAACACGCGGTTTGCAGAGGCCGAGGGGTTTGCCCAAGTCCACGACATTGTACTTGGCCGCTGCAGCATGTGCCACGCGGCAGAACCTGTCTGGACGGGTCTTTTGTGGGCGCCTAAAGGTGTCCGTCTAGAGACGGAAGCGGATCTCACTCGCAATGCACATGCGGTCTATTTGCACGCTGGCGTTAGCCACGCGATGCCACCCGCAAATCTAAGTTACATGGAAGAAGAAGAACGCACTGCCAGTGTTGCATGGTATCGCGCTGCGGTGGGCGGCTAGGGCCAAAACGTAAGGCAGAGGCATCCTCTGGCGTTTCCTGTTCCGTTATAGTCGAATCGGGCGAGGATATGCTAAGTCTTGTGGCATGAACGACCAGACCCCCAACATACGTCCCGTTATCCGGCAGCTCGATACAGCCGCAGTAAACCGTATCGCCGCAGGCGAAGTGGTGGAACGTCCGGCCTCAGCCGTCAAGGAACTGGTCGAGAATGCGATTGACGCAGGCGCGCGGCGCATCGGCATCGATGTCTCGGGCGGTGGCAAAACGCTGATCCGGGTCACAGATGATGGCTGTGGTATCGCCGCCGAGGATTTGCCGCTGGCCTTGTCGCGACACGCGACTTCCAAGATCGACGGTTCGGACTTGCTGAACATTCACACGTTTGGTTTTCGGGGCGAAGCTTTGCCCAGCCTTGGTGCTGTGGGTCGCCTAACGATTTCAAGCCGGGTGCCCGGCGCGCCCGCTGCGGAAATCACCGTAGCAGGAGGCGATCAAAGCGCGGTCAAACCCGCAGCGTTAAACAATGGCACCGTTATCACCCTGCGCGATTTGTTCTTTGCCACGCCTGCACGCCTAAAATTCCTGCGCACAGACCGCGCTGAATCTCAGGCCATCACGGACGTGATCAAGCGTCTTGCGATGGCGGAACCATTCGTCCGTTTTGAACTGCGCGACGTCACCAACGACCCGCGCACAATCTTCAAAGTTGAGGCGCAAACAGGCGATCCCATGACCGCATTGCGCGCCCGCCTGTCTGACGTGCTGGGCGTGGAGTTCGCAGAAAACAGTATCGCGATCGACACACAGCGAGAGGGGCTGCACCTAACGGGCTATGCCGCTTTGCCCACATATTCGCGCGGCGCGGCGGTGGCGCAATTTCTGTTCGTCAATGGCCGCCCGGTCAAAGACAAGCTGCTGACCGGGGCCTTGCGCGCCGCTTATTTCGATTTCCTGAGCCGTGACCGTCACCCAGCGGCGGCGCTTTTTGTCGACTGTGATCCACAGCTTGTGGACGTCAACGTGCATCCCGCCAAATCTGAGGTGCGCTTTCGTGATCCGGGCTTGGCGCGTGGGCTGATCGTCTCGGGCTTGCGCCACGCACTTGCTGATGCGGGTCACCGTGCATCCTCGACTGTGGCGGATGCGACTTTGGGTGCAATGCGACCCGAACCCATGGAACCGCGTGTCTATCAGATGGACCGCCCCAGCCTTGGGCCGCGCGGCACTGCGGGCTTTGCTGAGATGGGGCAGGATTTCAGCGCGCAGGTGGTGGAAACACTGCCGCCGCAGGCCGACCCGGAGGACTTGCCGTTAGGTGTGGCGCGCGGCCAAGTGCACGAGAACTACATCATCGCGCAGACGGCAACTGGGATGGTGATCGTGGACCAGCACGCTGCCCACGAACGGCTTGTTTATGAGAAACTGAAAACACAAATGGCGGAAAATGGCGTTGCTGCCCAAGCCCTGCTGATCCCCGAGATCATCACACTTTCCCCCGGTGACCGTACCCGCCTCCTTGAGATCGCGGATGAACTGTTGCGCTTTGGTCTTGGGATTGAAGCCTTTGGTGGCGACGCCATCGCAGTGCGTGAAACGCCCGCGATCCTTGGCGAGGTCAACGCCACCGACATGATCAACGACATACTTGATGAACTGGCCGACCTTGGCACCTCGCAATCAGTACAGGCCAAGATCGAGGCGATCCTTAGCCGTGTTGCCTGTCACGGTTCAATCCGTTCAGGACGCTGGATGCGCGGCGAAGAGATGAACGCCCTGCTGCGCGAGATGGAGGCGACGCCGCATTCCGGTCAATGCAACCATGGGCGACCCACCTATGTTGAACTGAAGCTGGCCGACATCGAACGGCTGTTTGGGCGCACATGATCCAGATTGGTGACGTCACGCTGGATCTGAACGACCCGTTTGTGCTGGCTGTTCTGATAGGTGCCGCTGTGGTGCTGCTGATCTTGATCCTGTTGATCGCGGCCTTGCGCGCTGCAGGGCGTTCAGCGAAAGCGGTCGCTCCATTGGGTCAGCAACTGGGTTATCTGGGTCAACACGTGCAGGGTCTGGCGCAAGGGCAGGAAGGGCTGCGTGCTTCTTTGCAGATGGTTTCTGACACGTCGGTCAACGGACAGGCCCAACTGGCGCAGACGGTTGAACAACGCCTAGCTGCGGTACAACAGCAGATGCAGGATCGTTTGGCTGACAACGCTATGCGAGCGCAACGTGGCATGACCGAGATGCAGGAAAGGATGAAAGAAACTCTGCACGGATCAAGCAAGCAAACGACCTCCAGCTTGACGCAGTTGCAGGAACGGTTGGCGGCAATCGACAAGGCGCAGGACAATATAACCAAGCTGTCAGGCGATGTGCTGTCGTTGCAGGATATCCTGTCTAACAAGCAGACGCGCGGTGCATTTGGCGAAATCCAATTGCGCGATATCGTGTCCAAAGCCCTTCCTAAAGAATCCTTTGCGCTGCAATACACGCTTTCCAATGGCAAACGGGCAGACTGCATTGTTCAATTGCCTAACCCGCCGGGACCCATTGTGATCGACAGCAAATTCCCGCTTGAGGCTTACGAGGCCCTACGCGCAGCAAGCGATGAGCATGCATTGAAGCTGGCCGTAGCGCAGATGAAAATTTCGGTGAAAAAGCACATCAGTGACATTTCGGACAAGTACATTATCGACGGCGAAACTGCTGATGGTGCGTTGATGTTTTTGCCGTCCGAGGCGGTTTATGCCGAATTGCACGCCAATTTTCCCGAACTGGTACGCGCGGGGTTTGATGCACGGGTGTGGATCGTGTCACCCACAACCTGCATGGCGACGCTGAACACAATGCGTGCGATCCTTAAAGACGCAAGGATGCGCGAACAAGCCGGCGAAATCCGCAAGATGTTAAGCAATCTGCACCGTGACGTTGAATTGGTTGTGGAACGTGCCGGCAAGCTGGAAACCCACTTTGATCAGGCACGCCGCGATGTCGAAGGGATTGCCACTGCCGCTGAGAGGGCTGGGAAACGTGCAGCGCGTTTAGACAATTTTGATTTTGAAGAGGTCGACGCGCCTACGTCCAACGTTGTCCAGATACAAGTACCTGACGCTTAACTGCGCGTTGCGGCCAGCGCATCGTCTACCAATGGCACACGATGACCCGATTGCATGACCACCGGATCGTAGGGATCGCGGGCGAATACTTCGCGCACCAAAGGGCGGAAGTGGTCGATGCCAAGGGTATCATAATTGGGGTCAAAACTTGCTTGATCCCAACGCTCGCAAAAGGTCGCACAATCGTCGAAGTAAAGATGCCCGGCATAGGCGTCACGCTTGTGTGGGTTCGCCCCTACATGCTGACCGTAATAGATCATCTGGAAATCGCCGTGCTTTTCCACCACCCATGTGCATTGTTCGCGCACAAAGGGCTTTAGGATGGTCGCGGCATATTCGTCATGATTGTGGGGCGCAAAGATGTCGCCAATGTCGTGCAAAAGTGCTGATACCAGCCAATCAATGTCAGCCCCGTCCCGCCACGCGCGTGTCGCCGACTGCAGCGAATGACCAAGCCGCGTGATCTGATACCCCGATAGGCCTTCGTCTAGCGTTTCCAACGCGCGCAGCAATCTATCTGCTGTGCCTTTAGTGAACTCGACCTCGTGTTCAGAAAGAAAGGCGTAATCCTCGCGGTCTCCGTCTTTCATTGCTGTGAACTTGACCTGTTCCATCGCGACCTCAGGAGAATATGCGGTAGTAGAGCCAGTCTGGTAGAAATTGCGCCCCGCGGATCATCCACGAAAACAGAGTTGGGAAACTCTTTTTGAAACTATCCGTCAGCATCAATTCGAAAATCTCGCGTGCGGCGGCTTCGGGTTCCATAATGAACGGCATTTTGAAGTCGTTCTTGTCGGTCAACTGCGTCTTTATGAAGCCGGGGTTGGCGACTTGAACGCGTACACCGGTCTTGCGCAAGTCGGCGTGCATGCATTCGGCCAGCGACATTGTGGCGGCCTTGGATGCGGTATAGCCGATGGAACCGGGCAGCCCCCTAAAACCAGTCAGGGATGAGGTAATGACGACGTGCCCGGCATCTTTGGCAACAAATTGCGGCATCACCTGCCCCAAAACGCGCATGAAGCCGGTAAAGTTTGTATCGGCCATGACGACGCCCTGTTCTGCGTTCCATTCCTTGGCAGAAAACGGCCAATAAGCACCGGCGAGCAAGATCACTCCATCAATATCACCTACAGCTTTGGCTGCGGCCTGAACGCTGGCGTCGTCTGCGACGTCCATAGTCTGAAAAGATGCCTTGCCAGGCAATTCTGAGACCAGCGCGGCTAATTTGTCCTTACTGCGGGCAGACACAACGACTTCGATACCTGCGCGGCTGAGAACCTGTGCCAATGCCTTGCCGAGACCATCGCTCGCGCCCACAAGCCAGTACCGTTTACCATTTAACTTAATATCACTCATGCTGATTTGACC
>CAZJAW010000191.1:0-5283 GCA_964544035.1 uncultured Rhodobacterales bacterium | reverse complement strand
AGAGCGGAGTTGGCCTAGTCGACAGGCGGGTTCGACCACTGTGTCGGTATGAACGGTTCGGTGATGGCCCGCTCCAACATCTCAAGACGGTCTTGGCCATAGAAAGATTCACCATTCAACACATAAGTAGGAGAACCAAAGACGTCTGCCGCCAACGCTTCTTCAGCGTTGCTTTGATATCGCGCGGTCACCACATCAGATTGCGCCGCGTCCAGCAATTGCGCGGCATCATGGCCCAAAGAATGCGCAAGGTTTGCAAGTGCCATCGCATCCGACAGGTCTAAATCATCGCACCAATGGGCCTGCAGCAACGCATGCGCCATTGCATCCACCTGCGGACCGCGATCACCTAAGGCTAGGATCATACCGCTTGCCAGAGTGTAATCCGCGTCGTGATGTGTCGGGCGTGCCGGCATCACTGGCACATTGCGCCATTCGGCCCAACGTTCGATCTCTCGGCCAAAAAAATAGTCCACATGCGCCTGCGTACGCGCGCGAAACGGCAAACTGCCTTGTGCTTCAACCACCGGAGACAGCGGGATGGGGCGGTGCACAAGGGTCAAACCATGGACCTCGCACAGCTCCATCAAACGGGCGGAACCAAGATAGGCAAAGGCTGAGTGCGCTGAATAATAGTAAATTAGGTCGCTCATAGCCTCAGGCTAAGCCGCACCTCATTGCGGGGCAAGGGTATGGAATACCTCACTCGCTCACTTCACCCGATTCCGGTTATCGTTTCATCATAGAACGACATTGCCGGACCAATTTACCGGACCTCCCAAGACTATTTCACGATCGCCTTTTTTGGCATTTTTTCGGAGTTACGATTTTGTTTGAAGCCGTTTTCCAAGGCACAGACGTTTTGCGCCTATGTGGACTTATTTCAGCCCTGCTGAGCGTCTGTGCCTTTATTCCATACATCCGCGACACTTTGATCGGACGGACCCAGCCGCAACGCGCATCTTGGCTGATCTGGTCAATACTAAGCAGTATTTCATTAGCGTCGCAGGTCCATGAGGGGGCTTTGTCTTCGCTATGGTTTGCTGGCGTCCAGAGCGGTGCGACCATGTTGATCCTTGGTCTTTCATTGTTTCGTGGTCAGGGCGCATTTTGCAGCCCGCGAGACCTTGTCGTCTTGATCGCAGCGGCAGTTGGCCTGATTTTATGGATGCTGATGGACACTGCCATTTATGCTTTGATGATCAGCATTTCGATTTCGCTGCTCGGCGGGTCAGTTACAGTGCTGAAAGCCTATCGCGCCCCAGACTCCGAGACATTCTCGACGTGGTTCCTGAGCTGTATCGCTTCGTGGTTCGCTATCCTATCCGTCGGCGAGGCAAACTGGATCCTGCTGGCTTACCCAGTCTATCTGTTCACTTTAAACGGAGCCATTGTCCTTGCGATAATGTTGGGACGAGCCGTGCGCGGTGGCCCGAGCCGCATCATCGCCACATAAAGGCACGCTAAAAAAAACCGCCGCGCGATGGTCTCGCGCGGCGGTTTTTATTTAGTCCGTAAGGCGAGGTTCACCCCGCCCCCGGTTAGCCTTTTTCTTCGATGATCTCGACCATATGCGAGATCGAATTCACCATACCGCGCACGGAAGGTGTGTCTTCCAGCTCGCGGGTTTTGTGCATTTTGTTCAGACCCAGACCGATCAATGTCGCGCGCTGTTTCGCGGGGCGACGGATGGGGGAGCCGATTTGTTTGACGACAATTGTTTTTGCCATGGGTCTCAGGCCTCCTCGGTGGCCGCTTTGGCGGCAGGTGCTTCATCACGCTTGGGCAGGATGTCGGCGACCTTTTTGCCGCGACGCTGCGCCACACCACGAGGCGACTGCTCTTTGCGCAGGCCGTCCATGGTGGCACGGATCATGTTGTAAGGGTTTTGCGAACCGATGGATTTGGACACAACGTCCTTAACGCCCAGCATTTCGAAAACAGCACGCATTGGACCACCAGCGATGATCCCAGTACCTTCAGGTGCTGTGCGCATCACGACTTTACCGGCGCCGTGGCGACCTTCCATATCGTGGTGCAACGTGCGGCCTTCACGCAGTTGTACACGGATCATTTGACGCTTGGCTTGCTCTGTGGCTTTGCGAATGGCCTCAGGGACCTCTTTCGCTTTACCTTTGCCAAAGCCGACGCGGCCTTTCTGGTCGCCTACGACGACGAGAGCTGCGAAACCAAAGCGCTTACCACCTTTAACGGTTTTCGAAACCCGGTTGATCGCGACCAAGCGGTCGGAAAATTCGGGGCTTTCATCACGATCGCGGCGCGAGCCACGGCGGTTATTTTCACGTTCTGCCATGAGAACATCCTTTTATCAGGTGGCTTGCGCCATTTTTAGATCAATCCAGGTGAGCACAACGCTCCCGGATCATCGGAGGGGCGTTGCCGCCCCTCGCAGACTTTAGATTTTCAAGCCACCTTCACGCGCGGCGTCGGCAACTGCCTTGACCTTACCGTGAAAGAGGAAACCACCGCGGTCGAAGTAAGCTTCGGACACGCCGGCCTTTTTGGCGCGTTTCGCGATTTCCGCACCGACTTTGGTGGCCGCTTCGACGTTGTTTTTGCCCACGAGACCAAGACCCTTTTCGAGGGTCGAGGCAGAGGCCAGTGTCACGCCGTTCACATCGTCGATCAACTGAACGCTGATGTTTTTGTTGCTACGGTGCACGCTCAGGCGAGGACGCCCAGCATTGACGCGGCGAAGTTTGTTCCGGACGCGCAAACGGCGCTTGAGGAACAGCTGTCGTTTTGAATTTGCCATGTTCCTGATCCTTTACTTCTTCTTGCCTTCCTTACGGAAGATAAATTCGCCTTTGTAACGGATGCCTTTGCCTTTGTAGGGCTCGGGCTTGCGCCATTCGCGAATGTTTGCTGCCACTTGGCCGACCAATTGTTCGTCGATACCTTCAACGACAATCTCAGTCTGCTTGGGTGCTGTAACTGTCACACCTTCTGGCGGCGTGTAGTCAACGTCATGAGACAAGCCGAGGTTCAGCTTCAGAGTGTTGCCCTGCATGTTGGCACGATAACCAACACCCTGGATTTCCAGCTCTTTTTTGAACCCGGTTGTCACGCCGGTTACCAAGTTGGCGACCATTGTGCGGCTCATGCCCCACTGCTGACGCGCGCGCTTGGATTTGCCGCGCGGTGTCACGGTGACGCCGTTGTCTTCGACGGCCAAGGTTACATCATCCGTTGCTTTGAACGACCGTGTGCCCTTGGGGCCTTTGACTTCGATCATCTGACCAGAGACGGATGCAGTCACACCCGATGGCAGATCGACCGGTTTTTTACCAATACGAGACATCTGCTTCTCCTTAGAAGATCGTGCAAAGCACTTCGCCGCCAACATTGGCTGCGCGCGCATTTGCGTCCGACATCACACCTTTAGAGGTGGAGACAATCGACACACCCAAGCCCTGACGGACCGACGGGATGTCATTGACGCCCATGTAAACGCGACGACCGGGTTTAGACACCCGCTTCAGTTCGCGAATAACAGGTTCGCCTTCGTAGTACTTGAGGCTGATCTCGATAGCCGGGTGGCCATCTTCACCAGTGGTTGCTTCAAAACCACGGATGTAACCTTCGTCCGCCAGCACTTCGAGTACGCGTTCACGCAGTTTCGACGCAGGCGTCAGAACTACGGATTTGCCGCGCATTTGGCTGTTGCGGATGCGGGTGAGCATATCTGCGATAGGATCGTTCATACTATTCTCTCCCTTACCAGCTTGACTTAACCATGCCGGGGATTTGCCCGGCAGAGCCGAGATCCCGCAGCGCGATCCGGCTGATTTTCAGCTTGCGATAATACGCATGCGGACGACCGGTCAGTTGGCAACGATTGTGAAGACGCACGGCAGAGCTGTTACGTGGCAGTTTTGCCAGCTTGAGCGATGCGCGGAAACGATCTTCCATCGGTTTAGTTTCGTCACTGATGATTGCTTTAAGCTCGGCACGCTTGGCCGCGTACTTTTTCACCAGCTTTTCGCGCTTCGCTTCACGCGCGATCATGGATTTCTTAGCCATATCTTGTCTCTCCCGCGCTTACGAATTGAAGGGCATGTTGAAATGCTTCAGCAACGCTTTTGCTTCGGCATCTGTGTTGGCTGTGGTTGCAATCACAATGTCCATTCCCCAGTTTTCGTCGACTTTATCAAAGTCGATTTCAGGGAATACGATGTGCTCTTTCAGGCCCATGGCATAGTTGCCACGGCCATCAAAGCTTTTACCCGGTATGCCGCGGAAGTCACGGATACGAGGCATTGCAATTGTGATCAGACGGTCAAGGAATTCGTACATCCGGTCGCCGCGCAATGTCACTTTGGCACCCAGAGGCATTTCTTCACGCACGCGGAAACCAGCGATGGATTTCTTGGCGATGGTGGTCAAAGCCTTCTGGCCTGCGATTGTGGTCAGGTCTTGTTGCGCCGACTTGGCTTTTTTGCTGTCACGGACAGCTTCAGCGCCGCAGCCGATGTTCAGGACGATTTTGTCCAAACGTGGGATCTGCATGTCGTTCTTGTAACCGAACTCTTCTTTCATGGCCGGACGGATTGTGTCCTGGAACACGGCCTTGAGGCGGGGTGTGTATTTTGCAGTGTCGAGCATCAGATCACATCCCCTGTCGTCTTGGCAAAGCGCACTTTTTTGTCGCCGTCCATTTTAAAGCCCACGCGGGTTGGTTTGCCGTTGGCATCAAGCAAAGCGCAGTTGGACAGATCGACGGGCATCGCTTTGGGGATGCGGCCGCCTTGGCTTTCTTGGGTCTGGCGTGTGGCGCGGATCGAAATGTTGATCCCGTCTACAACAGCCTTGCCGGACTTTGGGTTGATCGAGGAAATCGTACCCTCTTTACCCTTGTCCTTGCCCGCAAGCATGACGACTTTGTCGCCTTTTTTCAGTTTCGCAGCCATCAGAGCACCTCCGGAGCAAGCGAGATAATTTTCATGAAGTTCTTGGCGCGCAATTCGCGAACAACTGGGCCAAAGATACGTGTACCTACAGGCTCGTTTGTGTTGTTCAGGATGACAGCAGCGTTGCGGTCAAAACGGATAGCTGTGCCATCTTCGCGACGAACTTCTTTGGCGGTGCGTACAACGACGGCCTTACGGACGTCGCCTTTCTTTACGCGACCACGTGGAATGGCTTCCTTGACCGACACGACAATAACGTCGCCGACGGATGCGTACTTACGCTTGGAACCACCCAGGACCTTGATGCACTGAACCCGGCGAGCGCCGGAGTTGTCAGCAACATCCAGATTGG
>CAZJAW010000190.1:0-5286 GCA_964544035.1 uncultured Rhodobacterales bacterium | reverse complement strand
GTTCCGTGACGGCGAAACAGTGACGCTGCGCGTGACCCTTGGCCGTCGTGAAGAGGCGGAAGGCGCTGTACCGGCTGTCGTCACTGAAGAGGAAGAGGCGCCTGCAGGACCCACAACCAAAGAGGTCCTTGGCCTGACGCTGAGCACGCTGACGGATGAGATGCGCACGGAACTTGGCGTTAGCGAAGATCAAGAAGGTCTGGCTGTCACAAACGTGGCCGAAACCTCGGAGGCTTATGAGAAAGGCTTGCGTGCAGGTGATGTTATCACCGAGGCTGGTCAGCAAAAAGTGACGTCAATCGCGGATTTCGAAACGCGTCTGGAGGACGTCAAAGAAGCGGGCCGCAAATCGCTGCTGTTGCTGGTGCGGCGCGGCAGTGATCCTCGCTTTGTGGCGCTTGGTCTGGAAGAGTAAGCGAAAAGCTTCAAAGGCTTTGAGATTAAGGCGCCCCATCGTTGGGCGCCTTTTTTGTGTCGACTAGTGCGCCGGGCCTTTAACTTGAAACACCACGTATCGCCAATGTCCCGAGAATGCGTCGCATGACAAGCTATTGGTGATTCATGTTTAAGGCCAGACGCTTCAAAACGCAGTAAGGACGGTCTTGCAGACTACGCTTTGTCGACCACCGTAGCGTGCGGCGTATAGCGGTGTATGGGAGGAGACTCCCCGAAAAACTCAGGTTGCGTCAGGAATGCGTTCGACAGCGATCAATCCGAGCGAGCGTGCGCCTGCGACGGTCAGTGTTTTTTGCTCTAGACCTTGCGCTGCTTGATAGCGCTCAATCGCGTCACGGGTGAGGACATCCAATTCCCCAGTGACGGGACCGTGGTAGTAGTCGCGCGCGCCCAAGGCGCGTTGCAGCGATGACACGAAGTCGGGCGTTAATAGTGCGGGGCAGGGTGTTTCGAACCACGTGACCTGACGTGGCTTGACGACCACTGCTTGGTTTTCGTCCCTGTGGACAGGCGGGGCCTGAACACGACCATCACTGCTGATTTGCGCCGGCTTTACCAGCACCTTGCGCGTCACAGTTTCCACCACTGCTGGAGTCACGTTTTTGCCCCAACAGGTGTTGGGGGCTGCGCCGGGCGGTGCGCTGGCCAATGAAATCGGGTCGATGTTGCTGGTTGAGGTGACGGTGCCGTTTTCGGCACATGCGGCGACAAACAGTGCTGCCGCAAGTGCAGGGATGAGAGGGTATGATGTCATGCTCGGGCCTCTGATTGGGCTTTTGTGTAGCATAGCGCGGCGCGTGCGATCTGCCTAGCCCCCGGAATTCAGCGGCCTTTGCTGTGTGCGTCCCATGCTTCGGTACGTGCCTCTGCGGCCATTTGGCGGCCTGTATCTTCGGCCAAAAGTTGGTCGAGCAGGGGCGAGATGTCTTCGATCTGTTCGGCCAGTATGTGGGTGACGCTGTGGGCGCGCTGCATGCGCCCGGTAACCCGCAGCATCCGCCCAGCCACGACGGCACGCCGGAAGCGCTCATAGATGGCCCGCCACACAATGATGTTGACCACGCCGGTTTCGTCTTCAAGCGTCAGAAAGATCACGCCTTTGGCTGTACCGGGGCGTTGGCGCAAGATGACAAGGCCCGCGACCGCCACACGTGCGTTGACAGGTGGCAGGTCCAAATCACAAGCGCGCAGGCAGGACGGAGGCCGCGGCCAGTGCGCTTGTCTGCTGGACGGGGTATTTTGGGCAACCTGCATCAGAACAAAGATAGAACATTTATCACATGTCGCAAGTGTAAAAGGCGTTCGACGCAAAAGGGGGTGGCGGGTCGAAAACGGGGCGGTTAGAACTTTCGCAAATGTAAAATAAAAGGGGCTCAGTCATGGCCAAAATCACCTATATCGAACACGGCGGCAAAGAACATGTAGTGGACGTAGCCAATGGCCTGACGGTTATGGAAGGCGCACGGGACAACAACATTCCGGGCATCGAAGCTGATTGCGGTGGGGCCTGCGCCTGCTCGACCTGTCACGTTTACATTGCCCCTGATTGGGTCGAAAAGCTGCCTGCCAAGGATGACATGGAAACTGACATGCTGGATTTTGCTTTTGAGCCGGATGGCACACGCTCGCGCCTGACGTGCCAGTTGAAAGTGACGGATGCCCTTGATGGGTTGGTTGTCCAGATGCCAGAGAAGCAAATATAATGACGAAGAGGGCGCCGCGTCTACTGTTGCGCGCTTTGCACACGCTTTCTCGCGGCGCGCGGCTGGCGTCGTGCGTGTTGTTTGCGGGGCTAGGGGCGGCGCCTGCTTTTGCCGAAGAAATTACGTCTGCCCGTTTTGCTGATCCAACGGACAGGTATGCGCATGGCGTTCTTGGAGATGCCATCGAGTGGGGTACGCTCGTAATTGACGCCGCGGTTCATCGCACGACCGGGGGGCAAGCGGATGCAACTCAAGAAACCATAAACTATACAGTCAGTTTACCTTTGGATCATGTCTTTGAAGACGTTGCTCCCCGGCTTGTCGACGTTGACAATGACGGCGATATGGAAGTCATGGTGGTGGAAAGCGATGCGCGTCGCGGCGCAGCGCTTGCGCTGTATGACATGCGTGGAAAAATCGCGGAAACACCGCATATCGGTACGCGCAACCGTTGGCTGGCCCCGATTGGCGCGGCCGATTTGGATGGCGACGGTCTGGTCGAAATCGCCTATGTTGACCGCCCGCATTTAGCCAAGACTTTGCGCATCTGGCGTTATCAGCGTGGCACCCTGAGACAGGTGGCATCCCTTAACGGTCTAACCAATCACCGCATTGGCGAACGCGACATCGCTGGTGGCATTCGCACCTGTAATGGTGGGCCAGAGATGATTGTCGCCTCGGCCAACTGGTCGCAATTGATTGCGGTGACATGGCAGGGTGACGACTTTGAATGGACAGTGATTGGCACGGATACGTCACGCCCAGCCTTTGCCCGCGCGATGAAGTGCGCGGGCTGAATGTGATGTCCTGCGCTTAGTCCCCCAACGCGCGCCAGCCGATATCGCGGCGGCAGAACCCTCCGGGGAAGTCGATCGCATCCACCATTTCGTAGGCGCGGGAGGCGGCTTTGGCCAAGGTTTTTCCGCGCGCCGTTACGTTCAAAACGCGCCCGCCTGATGCCGTAAGCGCGCCGTCTTTCTTTGCTGTACCTGCGTGGAATACCATTTGGCTGCTGGTTTGAGGCAGGGTATCGAGGCCCCCGATGACAGCCCCTTTGTCGTAATTTCCGGGGTAGCCATTGGCAGCCATCACCACAGTAAAGGCATGATCGTCGGCCCAGTTGACTTGAGCCTGCGCCAATTGCCCCATCGCGGCGGCTTGCATCAAATCAAGCGCCTGCGCGCCCAGTCTCATCATCAATACCTGACATTCAGGATCACCAAAACGCGCGTTATATTCCACAAGGCGTGGCGCGCCGTTCTCGATCATGAACCCGGCATATAGGACGCCCTGATACGGCGTGCCGCGCCGGGCCATTTCGGCCATGGTCGGGCGGATGATTTCATCAAGAGCGCGCTTCGCGACGGCGTCATTCAGTACAGGTGCCGGGGAATAGGCCCCCATGCCGCCCGTGTTGGGTCCAGTGTCGCCTTCGCCCACACGCTTGTGGTCTTGGGCCGTGCCGATGGGCAGCACGTCGGTGCCGTCACAAAGCACAAAGAAAGACGCTTCTTCGCCGGTCATGAATTCTTCGATGACAACTTCAGCGCCCGCGCCACCAAATGCACCACCGAACATGTCATCAATCGCAGCATGGGCCTGCGCGACAGTGTCAGCCATAATCACACCTTTGCCTGCGGCCAATCCGTCGGCTTTGACCACGATAGGAGCGCCTTGGGCGGTCACATAGGCCTTGGCAGATTCGGCGTCCGTGAAATGGCCATAGGCTGCGGTTGGCGCATTTGCTGCGTCACAAATTTGTTTGGTGAAAGCTTTGGAGGCTTCCAACTGCGCGGCGGCTTGGCTGGGGCCAAAGACCAACACACCCGCTTCGCGCAAACGGTCGGCAACCCCGGCAGCAAGGGGGGCTTCGGGGCCAATGATCACAAAATCAATGGCTTCTTCCTCAACAAACCCGGCAACCACCGCACCGTCCATTATGTCGAGGTCAGCGCAGTCGGCAATGGCTGCGATGCCCGCATTGCCGGGTGCCACCACAAGACGGTCGCATTTGGGGTTTTGCAACACAGCCCACGCAAGGGAATGTTCGCGACCACCGCCGCCTAAAATGAGGATGTTCATCAGGGACACTCCTTGGCCTTTACCTGCGCGCGTTCTAAGCTGCGCGCGAGGCGCATACAAGGACATGCCATGGACCTGCTAGATGACCCTATTCCCGGCTCGAACACGCCCGAATTTTCGGTCTCGGAAATCGCGGGGCGCGTCAAAAAGCTGATCGAAGGCGAATTGGGCTGGGTGCGTATCAAAGGCGAGGTGGGCCGCGTTGTGCTGGCACGTTCGGGCCATTTGTATTTCGACCTTAAAGATGACCGCAATGTGCTGTCTTGCATGACATGGAAAGGGCAGGTGCCCGAATTGGGGACGATGCCCGAAGAGGGTATGGAGGTCGTCGCCGAAGGGCGCATGACGGCCTCTGGCTTTCAGTCCAAGTTTTCGCTGAATGCGCAGCGTATTGCCATTGCGGGCGAAGGTGCACTGATGGCGCTTTTGGAAAAGCGCAAAAAGGCATTGGCGGGCGAAGGGTTGTTTGACGCAGAGCGCAAAAAGGCGCTGCCTTACCTGCCGGAAGTGATCGGGGTTGTGACATCGCTGCAAGGTGCCGTAATCCGCGATATTCTGCATCGCTTGCGGGATCGTTTTCCGCGCAAAGTATTGATTTGGCCCGTCGCCGTGCAAGGCGCGGCTTGCGCGCCCGAAGTGGCGCGCGCGATTGCAGGCTTCAACGCGCTGGCACCAGGTGGCGCGATGCCGCGCCCCGATTTGATAATTGTAGCGCGCGGTGGTGGGTCGGTTGAGGATTTATGGGGCTTTAATGAAGAAGCTGTGGCGCGAGCTGCTGCTGCATCAGAGATTCCACTGATTTCAGCGGTCGGGCACGAAACGGACACGACGTTGATTGATTTTGTGTCTGACCAGCGCGCACCGACCCCCACGGCAGCGGCAGAGATGGCGGTGCCGGTGCGTCATGAATTGCTTGCATGGGTCGAGCAGGCAGGCGGGCGCATGACGTCTTCCTTAAGCGCTGGTTTGCTGCGACGCTCGCAACGGATGCGGGATATGGCGCGGGCTTTGCCGCGTCCGGATGCGTTGGTTGAAGGGCCACGAC
>CAZJAW010000189.1:0-5303 GCA_964544035.1 uncultured Rhodobacterales bacterium | reverse complement strand
TGGCTCTGGCTCTGGCTCTGGCTCTGGCTCTGGCTCTGGCTCTGGCTCTGGCTCGGGCTCTGGCTCTGGCTCTGGCTCTGGCTCTGGAAGAATGTCCTCGGCGGGCGCGACGTCAAGCGCTGGATCGGGCAAAGGCGCGTGTGTCGGGGTCGGGTCAGCGACCGGATCGGGCGCTGCAATCGCATCCTCAGCCGGTGCGACATCCACCTCTGGCGCGGCCTCGACGCCGCCATCTTCGACAATCGCCTCCAACCCTTCGTCGATCTTGGACGAAGATTTGAACAAACGTTCCTTGAGTTTCTTGAAAAATGCCATGATGCCCCGATACTTAATCTGTTACTGACCTAATACGGGCACCGCCCTATGAAAAGGTATGAGTTTATGCGCATCGTTTTGTTTCTGGCCGTTCTGTTCTTGCCTGCACCCGTTTTTGCCCAAGCACCAGGCACAATGTGCAGCGATGGCCGGCTCGGCCCGGTGGCATGTATCCGCCCCAACCATGTGGCCTTTGACATCTGCCAACATGTCGAAAGTGCAGCCCGCCGCCACATGTTGGATTCCGGTTATTTTGCGCGCCTGATCTGGCAAGAAAGCCGGTTTGATCCAAACGCGTTAAGCCCTGCCGGCGCACAGGGCATCGCGCAATTCATGCCCGGAACGGCCAAGCTGCGTGATCTGAAAGACAGCTACAACCCTGCGGAAGCCCTTGAAAGGTCAGCACATTACCTTGGGGAGCTGACGCGGACTTATGGCAATCAGGGATTGGCGGCTGTGGCTTATAATGGCGGCGAAGGACGTGCAAATGGCTTTTTGGTTGGCAAAGGACTGGCGCGTGAGACGATCAACTATGTGCGCATAATCACTGGATTGAACGCCGAAGACTGGCGCGACAATCCGCCAAAGGACCATGATTTCCGGCTCGACAAGAACAAGCCCTTTATGCCTGCCTGTCTGGCCATGGCACAGGGGCGCAAGGTGTCCCCTTTAGGGCCACCCCCACCACGGTGGAAACCATGGGGCGTACAGGTGGCTTTTGGAGCCACAGAAAAATCCGCGCGTATTGGTGTGACGCGGCTCAGGCGTTCCTGTCAGAACATAATCCGGACCGGCCAGATGGAGTATATCCCCATTCCATCGCGTGTGCACGGTCGCAGACCCTATGTGATGGCGCGTGTCGGGCATTCCACACGCAACACGGCGGACCAGATGTGCCGAACGCTGTCGCGCGCGGGGTGCGTCTGCCGGGTGTATCGCAGCCCGAGCTAGATTTCGTCTGCAAAGTGCTTAATGGTCATGCGGATGGGATTGGGTGCTGCCTGCCCCAAACCGCAAATCGAGGCATCGGCCATGGCCGTGCACAGCTCGTCCAGCAAGGGCTGATCCCACGCATCCGCTTGCATCAACTTTACTGCCTTTTCACAACCCACGCGGCACGGCGTGCATTGCCCGCAGCTTTCATCCTCAAAAAAGCGCAACATATTCAGCGCAGCGTCGCGCGCCCGGTCTTGGTCTGACAAAACAACCACCGCAGCAGAGCCAATAAAAGTGCCATGCGGCTGCAGCGTGTCAAAATCCAACGGAACATCGTGCATGGACGCAGGCAAAAGACCCGAGGACGGACCACCCGGCTGGTAGGCCTTGAACACATGACCATCAGCCATGCCTCCGGCAGCCTCAATAATGTCGGTGATGGTTGAACCCGCCGCCAGCAGATAGACGCCCGGAGCAGCTACACGACCTGATACAGAATAGCTGCGCAATCCTTTGCGGCCATTCTTTTCAGTGCTGTTCAGCACTTCGGGACCTTCGCGGCAAATGCGCGCGATCCAATGCAGGGTTTCGACATTGTGCACCAGCGTCGGCTGCCCAAAAATACCAACCTGCGCCACGTAGGGTGGACGGTGACGCGGCATGCCGCGCTTGCCTTCAATGCTTTCGATCATCGCAGATTCTTCGCCGCAGATATACGCACCCGCGCCCCGGCGCAGATCGATGTAACCGGGCGCTACGATCCCAGCCGCTTCCAATGCTTTGATTTCACGCGCCAATATTTCCAGCACAGCAGGGTATTCATCGCGCATATAGATGAAAGCTGTCTCAGCCTCGACCGCCCAGGCAGCGATCAACATGCCTTCCAAAAATAGATGAGGATTACGCTCTAAGTAGTAGCGATCCTTGAATGTTCCGGGTTCACCCTCATCCCCATTCACTGCCAAATAGCGCGGACCTGCATTGCCACGCACAAAACCCCATTTGGTGCCCGACGGGAAACCAGCCCCGCCAAGGCCGCGCAGGCCACTTTCCTTGATCTTGGCCTGTACGTCTTGCCAATCGCCGCTTTCGCGCAAGGTAAGAAGTGCGTCGTAACCACCTGATTTTTTGTAGGTATCGAAAGCCTCATAGTCGGGCACATGGGCATGGGTATCATCTGCAGCAATCGCGGCCTGAACCTTTTCAGGTGTGGCGTTGTCGATATGGTTGTGGCCCAATTCCAGCACAGGTGCCGTGTCGCAACGCCCCATGCAGGGTGCGCGCAAAACACGCACTTGGCTGGCATCCAATCCGTCCTCAAGCGCTGTTTTTAATGCCTGCGCTCCAGCCAACTCGCAGGACAGGGAATCACAAACACGGATAGTCAAAGCGGGCGGTGCCACTTCGCCTTCCTTGACCACATCAAAGTGGGCGTAAAATGTCGCCACCTCATAGACCTCTGCCATGCTCAAGCGCATCTCTTCGGCCAATGCACGCAGATGTGCCGCACTCAGATGGCCATACGCATCCTGAATAAGGTGCAGAAATTCGATCAGCAGATCGCGGCGGCGGGGCTGTTCACCAAGCAAAGCGCGCACCTCGTCCCAGGGCTGATCCTCAAGCGCGCGCCCTTTGGGACGCACCCGCCCTTTGCCCTTGCCGGATTTCCAGACGCCCTTACCTTTTTGCGATTGATCCAGCGCCATGATGCACTCCTTAAGTCCCGTTACTTGCGGCGCCGTCTTTTGTGCGCGTGTGTTGTCTCAATGCTATCAGCCCAACTGTGCCGCGTTCAGTCCAAATGCGACCCCAAGGCGTTCAAATACCACACCGATGCGCGTCACTGCGACGTACATCGGAACCACCAGTTTCCCGTCAAAGCGCTGGTAGCTATGTTGTGATAGCCTTCGACTGCCAAATTCGGAGTGATTCTGTCCTATGTTCCGCCTGTTGCGATTTGCACTCGCCCCCTTTCTGCCAGCCGTCTTGCTGCTGGTGGCCTGCTTTTTTGGCACGCCGTGGGCCATTGCGGGTATCCTTGCGATCACGGCAATGGTTTTTGTTCTTGATAGATTGCCTGTCTCTGCCACCAAAGCGACAGGCGATGGACACACCCTGTCCGTGGTTTTGGGGCTGATGCACTTTGTTCTGTTGGGGTGCGCGCTTTGGGCGATGAATGGAACTTTGGATACGATAGCCAAGGTGCTGATCGTTTTTGGATGTGGGCTCTATTTTGGCCAAGTCTCAAATTCGAACGCGCATGAGTTGATCCACCGCGCGAACCGTTGGGCCTTTCGATTGGGGGCGGCAAACTATGCCAGCCTGCTCTTTGGTCATCACACCAGCGCGCATCGGCTCGTGCATCACGTCTATGTCGCAACGCCAAAAGATCCAGCCACCGCAAAAGGGGGCGTCGGGTTCTGGGCCTACCTGCCGCGCACATGGGTGGGCAGTTTCCGTGCAGGCTTACGCGCAGAACGTCAACGCCACAGTGGTGTGCGATGGCCAACCCCCTATGTGGGTTATGTAATTGGCGCATTCATCAGCCTTGGCTGCGGCTACTTATTGGGGCGCGGCCCGGGCATCGCAGGCCTGTTGGCCATCGCATTTCATGCCCAACTCCAACTGATGCTGTCGGATTACGTGCAACATTATGGGCTGGAACGCCGTCTTTTACCCAACGGGCGGTATGAACCCACAAACTCGGCGCATTCTTGGAACGCGCCACACTGGTATTCTTCGGCCATGATGCTGAACGCGCCGCGCCATTCGGCGCATCATGAACACCCCGCGCGCGCTTTCCCGCAGTTGGAACTGGACAAGGACACGATGCCAATGTTGCCCCATTCCTTGCCTGTGATGGCAACGGTCGCGTTGTTTCCGCCACTTTGGCGACGGGTCATGGATTCTCGGGTTGGATATTGGCGCAGGCGCAGCGCCGAAACTCACGGCGATATGATGCCTGCATCTTTGTGACTGCATGCAAGCCACTGGCGCAATGCGCTTTGCTCTGGCAAACTACGCGCATGAAATATATCGCCATTTGCCTCGCACTTCTGTGCGCACCAGTGACTGCCACTGCAGAACCTATGTCAGCGGCCGAATTCGAAGCTTACGTGACCGGAAAGACGCTGTTTTATGGCCGCACGGGCGATGCCTATGGTGCGGAGATTTATCATGAAAACAGGCGTGTGACGTGGTCGTTTTTGGATGGCGAATGCAAAGAAGGTTACTGGTATAACGAAGGCACCAACATCTGCTTCGTTTACGAAGACCGCCCCGACCCGCAATGTTGGTCGTTTGAACAAAGTGCGAGCGGGCTGGTCGCCACCTTCGAAAACGACCCGACCAGCCAAGAGCTTTATGAGGCGCAAGACGTCGGCGAAGAATTGGTCTGCTTGGGGCCCAAGATCGGCGTCTAACGCGCGGCGCAGGTCACCTGCGTCTTACCAATGCGTCCTCATCTCTGTTAAAACAATGACCCCTGTTCCGGGGGCTTGGCCTTTGCCTTCTTTGCGGTTCCACCACCGCCCAGTTTCAAACGTCCATCTGCAAATTCAATCTCAAGCCCTGACGCGCTTTCGGCAGCCGCTTTGGTGGTCACAATCTCTCCGCCTCCACGGACGACTGCATAACCGCGTGCCAATGTCGCCTTGTAACTCAGTGTTTCACGCAGGCGATCCTTCGCTTCTAGCTGCGCACGCAGCTCCGCAATCTGACGTGTTCCCGTCGCATGAAGACGGGTGCTTGCTGTCGTCAAACGTACCCTGGCCTGCTCCACATCCTGCATCAGCAACCGCGGCGCAAACCGGGCCGCGCGCGCTTCTAACTGTTCGCGGCGGCGCGCCGCAAAGCGCCCAAGCGCCGGGGCAAGGCGCTCTGACAACCCATCCAGACGCTGCTGTTCGCTACGCAACTGGCGGCTCAGCATCGCTGGACGTAAACTACCCGACACATCAGACAGCCGCACGTGACGGCGTTGCACCCCCGCAATCAGCGCAGATCCCAGCCGATCCCCAAGCACATCTAAACGCTGTCGTGGCCCTTCAACC
>CAZJAW010000188.1:0-5305 GCA_964544035.1 uncultured Rhodobacterales bacterium | reverse complement strand
GTCGGCAAAGTGCGTAACCATTTCTTAGAAGATTTATAGGAACAGTGCTCATTCCACATGGCGGAAAATATGCCCAGCTCTGTAAAGGTTGGCGTGCGCCCGATGATGTCGAGAATACGTGCATATTCATCTGCATTTAGCCCGTGGGCTGCGATCAGATCATCGTTTATTTGTGGTTCTTGCATGTGTTTTGCCCCCGGCGCGTCTTTGATGCGCTCTTTAGAGTAGGCAGCGCCGGGGGGAAAGAGGGGCGAGAGGGTTCTTGACTTTGCAAGTGCGTGGTTTGGTTTTCTGGCGGCAACATTTTACATTTGCCGCCTCAACCGATCAGGTAATTCCAGTGTTGAGCACAGCGTCTTTGACGCTGTTGCTCTTGTTTCTTAACCAACGTACCGATGGCGCGGATATCTGGGTTACAGCAATAGGATTTCGACCTGCGGTGTGTCATCGGACGCTGAATAGTTCGCCTTGGTCCGCACGCGCTGAGTAGTGTCACCCAGTACAAGATTACCGTCACGCAGCGTCAGTTTGTCGGTCAAAGTCGTGACGACGATGTTGTTTCTGCCTCTTGAGAAAATAGAACCACGCAATGGGCGCAAGAACATTCTGGTTCGTTCTTGGCCGATGTTGAGGCCATTTGTGGTGCCAATATAGCGCCCATCAGAGGTCAGCACGCGGATGCCACTTTTGCCGTCCAGCGCTGATATTTCCGCAGAGCTAAGTTGCGCCTGGGCCATGGCGGCGGGCATGGCCAATAGTACGGTCACGGCAAGGGTCGAAAACGTCTTTTTCATAGCAAGCATTGTTTTGTTCCTTTTGGCTTGGTCAGTTTGGCTTGGTCAGTATCTTACAGAATTTGGGCTGTTCGTGCAGTAAACAAAGGCTTCGTCACGTATTCGTGTCGCACGGCTCGCAGTGTCTCACGGTAATTTGGTGGCGGGTATCGTGAATAAAATCGGCGGAGCGTTGAAGGCTGTCATTCTGCGCGTTTTGGGTCGAACAGCTGGACGCCGCAAATTTCTAGATGCCCGGGCGCGCGTCGATGTCTCTAAAAGACGATACGCCAAAAAAAAGGCCGAGCGCGAAGCTCGGCCAAGTCCAACAGGGAGGTGAAGATGGCGCAACCGCGCCGTGTCTCTTCATTAGTCGAGTTAAGATCGCATTTGCTGCGTTTCAAGGCACTTTGTGCATCAAGGTGCGCATGCCCGGTATGCGCTTGGCGCATGGCTCAGGGGTTTTCCTTTGCGCGCAATACCTTGCGGTAGGCTGTGATCTCTTCTTGAACAAAGTCGCGGAAGGCAGCAATGCGCTTGGATTGACGCAATTCCTCTGGATAGGCGAGGAAAACAGGGATGTCAGACGACTCAACATCGGGCAAAACCCGCACCAAACGTGCATCTTCAACACTGACGTAGTCGGGCAGCACTCCGATGCCGAGGTCCTGCAAGACGCCTTGCAACACGCCGAAGTAGTTATTCACGGTCAATAGGCTGCGCAGTTCATTGGTCAGTATGGACTGCACCAAGGTGGCACTGGCGCCGACTTGCGCGGCGTTGACGCTTTGGCAGATCAGACGGTGATCGATCATATCGTCCAAAGATGCGGGCGTGCCATTGGCGTCCAGATAATCCTGCGTCGCAAAAAGCTGCATCTTTACTGTCATGAGCCGTTTGCGGATCAGGTCGGCTTGGCTGGGTTCTTTCATGCGGATGGCCACGTCAGCCTCGCGCATGGGCAAGTCTAACACACGTTCTTCGAGCATCAGGTCCACGCGCAAGTCGGGATACTGTTCGTATAGCTTGACCAATCTCGGTGCGAGCCAAAGCGTGCCAAAGCCAATAGTGCTGGTGACGCGCAGATCACCAAACGCTTCTTCTTCGCTGTCGCGAATACGCGCAGAGGCGGTATCGAGGCGTTTGTTCATTGAACTTGTTGCGTCGTGCAGCAGTTCGCCCTGCTCGGTCAGGATCAGGCCGCGCGCATGGCGGTGGAACAGCGTGGCGTTCAGAGATTCCTCAAGGCCGCGAATCTGACGGGATACGGCAGATTGGCTGAGGTTCAGTTTGTCTCCCGCATGCGTCAGGCTGCCCGCCTCAGCGACAACATGAAAGATGCGAAGTTTGTCCCAGTCCATAGTGCGTACTCGAATTCGTTACTGATAGTGATCTACGTGCGCCGTATTTCACAGGGTTAGCGCCTTGTGCCACAAGTTTATAACAATATCTGTATACAGGTAAGAGTTTGTGACCTATTATTGCGAGAAATATATGCAAGACTGATCGCGGCAGGGGAGGCCTTGGATGAGCACGCAAAAGATTTCCTTGAATGATCGCTATGACTTGGACAAGAGTCCGGTGCTTTTGAATGGCACGCAGGCGCTAGTGCGTTTGATGTTGATGCAAAAGGCGCGGGATGTGGCGGCTGGGCTAAATACCGCCGGGCTAGTGACTGGATACCGCGGATCGCCTCTTGGTGCGGTTGATTTGCAGATGGTGCGCGCGGCCAAATTACTCGCCGAGGCCGACGTTACCTTTCAACCGGGTCTAAACGAGGATCTTGCTGCAACGGCCCTTTGGGGCGCGCAACAAGCTGAATTGCACGGCGAAGGCAAATACGATGGTGTCTTTGGTCTGTGGTACGGCAAAGGGCCCGGTGTGGATCGATCTGGTGATGTGATGCGTCATGCCAACATGGCTGGATCGTCGGCCAATGGCGGTGTGTTGATGGCGATGGGGGATGATCACACAGGCGAATCCTCAACCGTGCTGCATCAATCCGAATTTGCGATGATCGATACCTATATGCCTGTTGTATCGCCTGCAGGTGTGCAGGAGATCCTGGATTATGGGCTTTATGGTATTGCGCTAAGCCGGTTTGCCGGGGTTTGGGTTGGCCTAAAGACGATGAAAGACACGGTCGAGGTTACGTCAGTGGTTGACGGTGATCCGCACCGTTTGACCTTTGTGACGCCGGACTTCGCGATGCCCGAGGGTGGCTTGAATATCCGACTTATTGATGATCGCATCGACCAAGAAACGCGGCTGATCGATTTCAAACGGCACGCAGCCGAGGCGTTCGCAAATGCAAACAAAATGGACAAACGCGTTCATGGCAAACGTGGGGCCAAGATTGGTTTTGTCGCGGCCGGTAAGAACTGGCTTGATCTGGTACATGCGCTGTCGCTGCTGAACATCGACGCGGCTGAGGCTGAACGTCTGGGCATCACGACCTATAAAGTGGGTCAGACATGGCCCCTAGACATGAAAGGGTTCAACGATTGGGCCGAAGGGCTGGACCTGATTGTTGTGGTCGAGGAAAAGCGCAAACTGCTTGAAGTACAGATCAAGGAGGCGCTGTTTGACAACCGTCAGGGGCGGCGCGTTTATGGCGGCACCAAGAACGGAGAGGTGTTTTTCAGCGCTAAATGGGCGCTTGATCCCGTAGAGATCGCGACCAAGCTTGGCCAAGTCTTGATTGACGAGGGGCGCAATAGCGATGGAATCGCTGCGGGCATGTTGGTCTTGGACGAGGCGCGCCGATCAGACAACGCCGAAGAAATCGCGGCGCGCTTGCCCTATTTCTGCTCGGGCTGTCCACATAATTCATCGACAAAAGTGCCTGACGGTAGCCGTGCCTATGCGGGTATCGGCTGTCATTACATGGTTCAATGGATGGATCGCGAGACGCTGGGCTATACCCATATGGGGGCCGAAGGTGCCAACTGGATTGGCGAAGCGCCGTTTTCCAAGCGTGGTCATGTGTTCCAAAACCTAGGGGATGGCACGTACAATCACTCGGGCGTGCAGGCGATCCGGGCGGCAATTTCGGCTGGGACGACGATCACCTATAAAATACTGTTCAATGATGCCGTCGCTATGACAGGCGGGCAGGGCAATGAAGGTGGTCTTGATGCCTACCGCATTGTGAACGAAGTGCGCGCAATGGGCTGTCAGCATGTCGCTGTGGTTTACGACGACAAAGAAGATGTAGACCTCGCACGTGTGCCTGCGGGTGTTGAAACCCATGAGCGCGCCAGTTTGCAAACTGTACAGGAACAGTTTGCAAAAACGGACGGTGTGTCGATTATCGTTTATATTCAAACCTGTGCGGCTGAAAAACGCCGCCGTCGCAAGCGCGGCACATTCCCTGATCCTGATAAGCGCGTGTTTATCAATACAGATGTCTGCGAAGGCTGTGGTGACTGCGGGGTGCAGTCCAACTGTGTGTCTATCGTGCCTGCCGAAACAGAACTTGGGCGCAAGCGTGCTATCGACCAATCAAGCTGCAACAAGGATTTTTCCTGCGTCAAAGGTTTCTGCCCGTCCTTCGTTACCCTTGAAGGGGCGCAGGTGAAAAAGCAGGCGACGACGTCGTTGGAGTTGCCGGACCTTCCCAAGCCCATGCTGCCAGCCATTCGTGGTACGTGGAATGTGGTCATTACCGGCGTTGGTGGCACGGGCGTTGTCACCATCGGTGCAGTTATGGCGCAAGCCGCTCATATCGACGGTAAAGGTGCTGGCATGATGGAGATGGCAGGCCTTGCCCAAAAAGGGGGGGCTGTGCACATCCACTGCCGCCTTGCCAACGATCCGAGTGACATTAGCGCGATCCGCGTCGCAACAGGAGAGGCTGACGCGTTGATCGGGGGCGATCTTGTTGTCAGCGCTGGGGCCAAGACGTTGGGTCTGACTGCGTCTGGTCGGACTGGCGCCGTGGTGAACAGCCACGAGATTATCACGGGCGACTTCACCCGAGATACGGAATTTGCATTGCCAACGGACCGGCTGTCGCTTGCGCTTGAGGCGCGGATGCAGGGGCGGGTGGATATGTTTGACGCCTCTGACTTGGCCAAAGCGAGCCTTGGGGATTCAATTTTCTCAAACATGATGATCTTTGGTGCGGCGTGGCAGCGCGGGCTTATGCCGCTGAGTTATGATGCGATTATGCAGGCGATTGATCTGAACGGGGCGGCTGTCGATAAAAACAAGCGCGCCTTTGAAATCGGGCGCTGGGCCGTGCTGCATCCCGAAGAGGCCGCGCGCGTTTCCGAACCCAAAGTGGTCGCGCTCCCCAAGACGCTGGACGAAAAAATCACCTTCCGCGCTGAGCATCTGATCAAATACCAAGGGCCGCGGCTCGCAAAACGTTACCGCAAGTTGTTGGATCAGATTAGCGATCCGGTCGTGAAGGAAGCCGCCGCAAAGGGCTATCACAAGTTGTTGGCCTATAAGGACGAATACGAGGTTGCGCGTCTGCATCTTGAGACGGAAGCCAAGGCGCGCGAACAGTTTGACGGGGATTTCAA